>JAFGFV010000490.1 GCA_016930895.1 Spirochaetales bacterium
ACTCACGGGGGAACTCCCGCAGGATCGGCCAGGCCGCCGTGCGCAGGGCCTCGCAGGTATACTTGCGCACCACGGCAGGGCTGCTCAGCGCCGCGGACAGCTCCGAGGGGGCCAGGTGCTTGAGAATTCCTGGGAACAACGGTACCTGGATCACCCGCCCAGGGGCGGCCTCAAAGGACACCGAGCCGAACTTGCGCGCGTAGGTCAGGGTCCGCTTCATGCGCCGCCCTGTTCGCGCAGCCAGCTCAACAGCAGCTCCCGCGCCTCAAACGCCCCGCGGGGATCAACATCGTGATACGCCGCCAGGTCTGCCCGGATCGCGGCCTCACTCCACCCGCCCAGCCTCTCGGCCAGGATGAGGGCGTCCTGGGTCTCGACGAATCTCCGGGCCCCAGGC
This sequence comes from Spirochaetales bacterium, assembly GCA_016930895.1. Next base: position 398 of record JAFGFV010000490.1, read on the forward strand.
TGGAGCTCCGGTCGGCTTCGCAGCACAGCCATGATGTCCACCAGGTCCCTCGCCTCGGCCCGCTCCGCGACCCACTGTATCTTGTCTTCCAGAAAGCGCTCGAGAGTCACCCGCTTGATCTTGGAGGCGGCCCTGGACTGAACCAGCTGTCCCGGCGGAACGTCTTCGAAGTTGGACAGCACCTCCACGGTAACCCCTTCCAACCCCTCGAGCCGGAGCACTCCCTTGAAGCCCGACCCGAACTCGTCCGGTCCGCTGATCAACTCGAAACCGCCGGGAAACGCCTGCTGGATCTCGGCCAGTATCGGGCGCACATCCACCAGAGCCCTCCGGGTGTGGAAGTCGAGATCGAAGGAGCCTCTGTGGTGCAGCTCCTCCAGCGAAATCGCGGAGGCGCCAGCCCAATAGCAGGATTCCCTCAGCCGCGGGCACTTTTCCACCAGGGCGTTGAGAACCTCCGTTAGCAGGGCATCCCGATCCGCTCGGTTCACGCGAGCCGCCTTTCCCCGACATGCGAGTCATACCAAGCACATCATTGTAGGGTTGAGGATCGCCCAGAAGTCAAGGCGGCCCGCGGCGCCCGCCAAAGACTGCCCGCCGGGGACGGCGCAGGCGTCGGCACCGCACACTAGGCGCCCCCAGGGGGGACTATCCCGGGATCACGCCCTTCTTGAGGATGATGTTGGCGTACAAGGCCCCCTCGCCGGTGGCCAGCACAGCGTAGGCCTCCCGGGCGCGCTCATAGAAGGCGAAACGCTCCACCAGCTCGAAGTCCGTAAAGCCCGACTCGTGGCGCCGGAGGATCCGGCGGTACTCCGCCCAGATGGGGGGCTCGGGCGGGGCAGGCTCTCCTGGGGTCGCGACCACCGCCATCAGGGCGGCCGGCCGCTCCACGAAGGAGTCCAGGGGAAACAGCTGCAGAATGGCGTCAAGCAGCGCCGGGACTCGGTGACCGTCGGCCCGCACCAGGCGACGCGCCATGGAGGCCGCCGGGAAGTTGCCGTCGCCGATCACCAGCTCGTCCCCATGACCCATGGCCGCCAGCACCTGGAGCAGCTCCGGGCTGAGGATCGGGGATATTCCTTTGAGCATCAAAGCCTCCTATCCGCGCGGTGCCGCTCCGCGCGCTCTCACGCCGTGCGCCGCCTCGCAGCCGCACGTCCGCTCCTACCCGTACAGGGGACCGAACGTCGCGCAGGCCCGGTAGTCCGACCCTTCCAGGTCCATGCCGAAGGCACTCCAGGCGCTGGGCCGGTAGACCTCCTCCAGGTTGTGCATGCACACCGGGATGCGCAGGACCGAGGCCAGCGAGATCAGGTCGGCGCCGATGTGCCCGTAGCTGAAGGCTCCGTGATTGGCCCCCCAGGCGGCCATCACGGAGTACACGTCCTTGAAGGGACCCCGGCCGGTCAGGCGCGGTACGAACCAGGTGGTCGGCCAGGTCGGATTGGTGCGCTTGTCCAGGGCCTGGTGGACCTCCGCCGGCAGCTCCGCCGTGTGCCCTTCGGCGATCTGAAGCACCGGCCCCAGTCCCCGCACCAGGTTTACCCGGGACATGGTCACGGGCATCCCGCCCAGCGAGAGGAAGTTCGACGAGAACCCCCCTCCCCGGAAGTAGCCATAGTCCGCCGGGCACCACTCGGTGGCCTCCAGACAGGCCTTGGCCTCCGCCGCGCTCACCTCCCAGAAGGGCTTGATCACCGGCTTGCCGTCCCGGCTCTGGCGCCCGGTGCCGTCCAGGGCCGCGGAGCCGGAGTTGATCAGGTGAATGATGCCAGCCTCGGCCAAGCCCTTAGGCGCCACTCCGGTGACCCGCTTGATGGCCTCGGCGCTCCAGTAGGTGCGCACGTCGGCGAACACCTGGGCGCTTCCCGTGAGCAGGAAGCCAAACAGCATGGCCACCCCGTTGAGGCTGTCGTTCTCCGTGGCCACCACGTACGGCTCCCGGATCCCGGTCCAGTCGAAGGAGGAGTTGAGGATCGCCTCGGTGAAGTCGCCGTTGGGAAAATGGTCGGTCCAATGCCGCTGCCCCTGGAAGCCCCCGGCGATCGCGTTGTGACCCATCGCTTCCTCCGCGAACCCCAGCGACTCCAGGCGAGGGTTGCCGCCCATCAGGTCCCGGGCGATCAGGGTCATCTTGACCACGAACTCCCACTCCCGCGCCCGGACCTCCGGCGGCCTCTGCTTCTCCGGCGGGTTGTCGTCGTGGCCCTCCCGGCAGTAGCGCTTGACCCAGGCCAGGGCCCGCTGGAACTCCTGAGGATCGAAGATCCCTTCCTCGATCCGTCGGACGAACTCGGAGAGATCCACGTACTCGTTGCGCATTCCGAGATAGCTCTGGAAGAAATCCTCGTTCACGATCGAGCCGGCGATGCCCATGGACACCGAGCCCATCGAGAGGTAGCTCTTGCCGCGCATGGTCGCGGCAGCCAGCCCGACACGTGCGAAGCGCAGGATCTTGTCCTGGACGTCCTGGGGGATCGAGGAGTCTCCGGCATCCTGCACATCCCGGCCGTAGATCCCGAAGGCCGGCAGGCCCTTCTGGCTGTGCGCTGCCAGCACCGCGGCCAGGTACACGGCCCCGGGGCGCTCTGTGCCGTTGAAGCCCCAGACCGCCTTGGGCGTGACCGGGTCCATGTCCATGGTTTCCGAGCCGTAGCACCAGCAGGGGGTCACGGTCAGGGACACCCCGACTGCCTCCCGGGCGAACTTCTCGGCGGCCAGGGCCGCCTCGGCCACCCCGCCGATGGTACGGTCGGCGATCACGCACTCCACCGGCAAGCCGTTGGCGTGCCGGAGGTTCTCGCTGATCAGCCGCGCCGCGGCCCTGGCCATGTCCATGGTCTGGTTCTCCAGGGACTCCCGGACGCCGCCGCGCCGCCCGTCGATGGTCGGACGGATCCCGACCTTGGGCATGCTCCCCTTGAGTCTGTTGACCGGTTTGTTCATGACGAACTCGCTCTCGGACATGTGATCCCCCTTGCTGTAGTCTTGTATGACACCAACATAGCACGCGCCGGGAGGCCGCCTCAAGCGCGGCTGTTGCTGAGTACGGGTAAGAGCCCGCCTGCTGCCACGCAGGAACCCCCTACAGGGCAAAGCGCTCCGAATGCAGGTGCCTGCGCGGCACCCCCATGCGCCGCAGCACGGGAAGGAGCGCGTTCATCATAGCCGGCGGCCCGCACACGTAGAAGGCCCTGCCGGCCG
>JAFGFV010000491.1 GCA_016930895.1 Spirochaetales bacterium
AGAGAACCGGCGAGGAGCAGCGCCAGAACCCCGACGCATACGCCCTCCTTGATGCTGTTCTTGATCTTCATGATCCGTGCTCCTCTCTCAGTCCAGGAAGACCCCGGCGGACACGCCCACGGAAAAGAAGGGGGACAGGTCTCCGCTGCCGAAGACGAGAGAGGCACCCCCCTTCAGCAGCCCCTGCACGATCAGGCGGTTTCGGAGCACCACGTGCATTCCCGCTTCCGCGTAGAAGGGCATTACCGTCGCCAGGGCGGCGTAATACATGTCCAGGGAGCCACTGTAGCCTTCGTACCCGACGGTGCCGTATCCCAGTCCAACCCCGAACAGGTAGGCGGCGAAGTAGCTGCCCATGGCCGGGGTCAGGCGGCCGTAATAGCGTGCCGCGAGGGTGCCTATCGCGCCGATGCCCACCTCCTCGCTCTCCCCCGGGATAGTCACCGTGATGGCGTCCCCTCCGAGCGACAGCCCGAGCCCTCCCCCGAGGAGCACGGTCGCCTCGAGCGAGCCTCCGACGATCAGGTCATCCCCCCGGATCATGTCCATGCCGCCGAGCAGCAGGAACGCCTGGGCCGGGGCCGCCACGGGTACCAGCACCCCCAGCACGGCGAGCAAGAGCAACAGCCTTCTGCCTGCCATCCTCGTACCTCCTTCGCTGCAATCGATTCCCCGGGATGGTAGAAATCGAGTGTCAGTATAGGAGAGCCGGAATCGGTTGTCCAGGAAGAATGCGAGCTCTTGAGCGGGAGGGCCCCTGTGCGATTCTGTCCACCCGCGGGCTTTTCGCATGCCCAGCCTGCGCTCGGCTGTGCACGCCGGGGTCGGCAGCGCCGGGGTCGATTGTCGAGACAGTGTCGTCGATCTGCTCGGGGCGGGGAGACAAGGATACCTGGAGCTGTCCGTCTACCAGAGGCTCAGCCCGATTACCTCCACGGGAGTTACCTGGTACACGGAAACGCCGTCGCCGATCTGGCTGAACTCATTGCTTCCCCATGCCCATACGTCGCCGCTGGAATCCAGGGCGAGCGAATGCGTCCCATACCCTCCGTAGGCACTGATCGCCGTCACGTTCGTCAGGCCGGTCACCTGTACCGGCGAGGTCCGGTCTGTGGTAGTTCCATCGCCGAGCTGCCCCCGGCCGTTCCAGCCCCAAGCCCATACCGTCCCGTCGCTCTTCAAGGCCAGACTGTAGTACTGGCCAGCGGCCGCTTGAACGACGCCGGATAGTCCGGCTATCTGCGCCGGAAGGGGTCGGTCGATCGTAGTGCCGTCGCCCAGCTGCCCTGCAGAGTTGCTGCCCCAAGTCCATACTGTTCCGCTGTCCGTGGCGGCTACCGCATGCCCGCCGCCGGAGGCAACGCTGACCACCCCGGATATGCCGGCAACCTGAACGACCGGCGACCCATGCTCCCACTCCCAGACGGTACCATCGGCCTTCAGCACCAGGTGTCCATTGTAACCGTCCAAGCCTGCCATGTCGGTGAGGCCTGTGACCTGACCGCTCGTCGTGTTCGAACGTTGGTGCCACACGGTTCCGTCCTGCTTGAGAGCGACGATCTCCATGCCCAGTCCTGCCATTCCCGATGCGGCCGCCGCGACATCGGAGAGAAGAGTGGACTGTTCCGGGGTGTCGAGCAAACCCAACGCTGTCCAGCCCCAAACCCATAGCTGACCGTCCGGCGTCAGCCCAACGCTGGAATCGTGCCCTCCGGCGATCCCTGCCGCAGTGGGCATGCCGGTAGCCGCCTCGGGTTCAGGAAAGCCCCGCCGGCCTGGACCCGCGTCACGGTTACCGAGACCCAGTTGCGCAAGGGTATTCTCTCCCCACGCCCAAACGTTCCCTGCGGCGTCGAGCGCCAGGCTGTGTCGAAATCCCGCGGAGACGGCTGTGACGTCCGAGATGTCGATGACTCGCACGGGCTGGGTGCGATAGCCGCGGACGCCGCTTCCGAGCTGACCGTGCTCGTCCATTCCCCAGCCGAGCAGGGAGCCATTTGACTTGAGGGCGATCCAGTGGCCGTTTCCTCCCGCGATCCCCACGATATCCGACAGGCCGTCGATGGGGGTCGCCGCAGATTCCGGCGCTATCACCCAGACCGTGCCGTCGCAGCGCAGCGCCCGCGTTCCCGTACTCGCCGCCAGCTCCGTGACTTGGGAAAGACCCGTGAACTGAAGGGGGACCAGCTGGTCCGCCGACCCACCCCAGAGCCATACATTGCCATCCGCATCTAAGGCGGATGAATGGTACATGCCTGCGGCGACAGAGGTGACGTTGGTGAGGTTGCTGACTGGCACGGGCGCACCGCGATCGATCTTTGTTCCATCGCCGAGCTGCCCGTGTTCGTTGTTCCCCCAGGCCCACACGGTCTTGTCGGCAGCCAGGGCGAGAGTGAACCAGCCGCCTCCCGAGCTGATTGCCGTGATATCACTGAGCCCCCCGACAACCCCGGGCGCATTTCCTCTGCCGCAGCCCCACGCCCAGACCGTGCCGCTGTCGGTCAGTGCAACGGAGTGATGGGCGCCTGCCGCGATTGCGACTACCGAGTTCAAGCCACCGACCGGTACAGGGGAGGTGCGTTTCTCGTTGGTGCCGTCCCCCACCTCACCGGAGAGATTGTAGCCCCACGCCCATACGGTTCCGTCGGATTTCAGGGCCAGGGTGTGCTCTCCGCCCGCCGCTACCGCGACGATCCCGGCAAGGCCCAAAACGGGTACGGGCTCGGCCCGTTCCGTGGTCGTTCCGTCTCCCAATTGACCCATTACATTCTCACCCCACGCCCAGACCTGTCCGTCCTCCCTCACGGCGACGGTGTGATCCCAACCGGCGGATATCATGCGTTTACGAGAGAGGATATTCGTCATAGTGACTTGATACGCCCCGTTGTTCGGATCACTGCTGTGGAGCGTGAGGTATGCGGTTCTTATTCCCTGCGAATCCAGAGAGAGGGCTATCGAGAAGCTGGTGCTCTCGAGGGGATTCAGGGTCAGCAGCGCCGGTGGCATCTCCACGGCAAAAAACGCGGCATCGGGCCCGTGGATACTCAGCGATTCCGGCTCGCCGAGATCGAGTGCCCCGTCTCCCACGTTCATGATGGTGAACGATACGATCGACGGCGTCCCGGGGACAGCGCCGGCAAAAGCATCCACGACACCACCACAGGGGACCGTGCGATCGTCAACGAGCAGTACGAGTGCCGGCGCTCCGGTGTGCTCACCGTTCCTGCCGACCGGGAGTGGGCACCCCGCGAGGGTCGCCCACGATACGGCCAGGCACACGCAAGTCACTATTCGTCGCCCTGTCATCGACACACCTCCCCGCGGTCGAAACGGCGATCATGGCAACCGAGAAACCGAACCGCCAGCGATCACGGTCGCCGTAGGCGGCTTGTCCGTATGTCTCTTGCTCTTGGGAATGCCTGTCCCGGCAGCTACCTCTCCGTGGCTAGATACCAAATATTATAGTGTATCTGGCCCTGTCCTGCAGGTCACGCGGGTCATGGGGTCATGCTCGCGGGCGCGGTGGCGAACCCCGCGAGCGGAGAGGGTGACCGCAACGGTCTTCCTCTCGCCCAGGGTTTCGGCCCGAGCGGTCGCGGCTGCGGCTGCCGCCGCGCTGACTCATCTGTCAGAGATACTGTCGGTACCTCTGACGAACCTCCTGGGCGTAACCGGGCGCGAGCTCGATGAGGTGGCAGCCGTTCCAGAAGGCGGGGTGGTGGGAAGCCATGATGATCTGGATCTCGAGGTCCCGGCAGGTCGTGTCGAACCCGTCCCTGAGCTTTTCGATCCAGCCCAGGTCCTGGCCCGCCTCCGGTTCGTCCAGCAGCACGGTGTCCCCCGGTCCCAGGGCGAGCGTACCCATGACATCCCTCATGATCTGGCCGTGGGAGGAGAAGACCGCCCTGCTGCTCAGGATCGACTCCAGCGGGTTCTGCGGAAGGTACCCCTCCGACTGGGGATCGGCCCGTGAGGCCTCGAAGAGCACCGTCCTGCCGCGCCCGTCCGACTCCACCGTGCATCGCTCGCACTGGTGAAGTGCACGGAGGATGGTGCTCTTGCCCGACCCGTTGGGCCCGATGATCACGTTCATGCCGGGCCGGAAAGGGATGTGGCGGTCGTGGCGGACGCGGAACCCGTGGGTCGCACACAGGGAGAGGGCCTCGATCACGCGGTCTCCCTCCCGCTGAAGAGCTCGGTTGGCGTGCAGGTCGCTCCCGGCGGGTTCACCCCGCGCGAGTGGCCCTCTTGGGTTAGGCGGCCTGGCAAGAGAAACGGCACGCGCGTGCACCCCTACGTTTCGCAGTCACAGCTGTTCCGTCGAGGCCGAAGTCGACCCGCGCTCCACCGGCAACCCGTGGTCACGCCACTCAGGATAGCCCTCCCGAAGCCGAACCGCCCGGTACCCCCGTCGACGCAGCAGCTCGACGGCCTCCGCGGCCAGCACACAGTAGGGCCCGCGGCAGTACGCTACCACCTCGCGGTCTACTGGGAGATCGGACAGGTGCCTCTCGAGGGCGAAAAGGGGAATGGACACCGCACCGGCGATGTGCCCGGCCTCGAACTCCTCGCGCGGGCGCACGTCGATGACGCTGACCTCGCCGCCTCGAGCGCGCTCGATCAGGTCCGCGCGGCCCACGGCTTCCATCCCGCTTATGCCGCCGTAGTAGTCGCGGACCAACCGGTCCACCTCCGCCAGTCG
>JAFGFV010000492.1 GCA_016930895.1 Spirochaetales bacterium
CTCCCTTGTGTACTTCTTTCGCTGTCCCATGGCTCTCCCCTTCTACCAGATGCCTGGTTTTGTGTCCATAGATTCGGGGAAAGCCCAGATCCGTACTGCCATTCTATCGCATAAGCCTGCAGATTGGGATCGCTCCCACCTACGAAGTTGTCCCCTATCGGAAACTGCGGTTGCGCTCAATCGCTCTGGCAGGATTACCAACCACAGTGGAAAAGGGCTCCACATCGCGCGTCACGACACTGCCAGCACCAATCATCGCACCTTCACCGATGGTGACCCCGCACAGGATCGTAGAGCTCGACCCAACGGATGCACGTCGCCTGACGAGTGTGGGAGTGCATAACCAGTCCTTTTCCGTCTGAAGTTCGCCATCACCTGTTGTGGCTCTCGGATATCGGTCGTTGATGAAGGTCACGTTGTGGCCGACAAACACACCATCCTCGATCGTCACCCCCTCACAGATGAACGTGTGGCTGGAGATCTTGCAGTTGGCACCTATCTTGACCCCCTTCTGGATCTCGACGAAAGTGCCGATCTTGGTGTTGTCGCCGATCTCGCAGCCGTAAAGGTTCACGAAGTCGTAGATCTTGACGCCTTTTCCTAGCTTCACGCTGTCAGCGATCTTCTGCATGTTGGTCCCTCAGCGCGCCTTCACCGCGACCAGATCATCGATCAGTACCGGCGCCCCATCTCGATCGAGCGATCGGCTGGCCGCCTCCAGGATCTGCACAACCTCCAGGCCTTTGTCGCCGGAGGAGGGACCGGGCCCGCCGTCGCTGATTGCGTCCAGAAACGCCTGGCACTCGACCTTGAGCGGCTCAACCTGCTTGACGTACGGCGCGTGCATGTCTCCGTAGTGATAGGAGTAGTGGAATTCGGCGTACGTGTCATAGTGGGGCGGAGCCTCGACGCACTTGTCGTAGATCTTGATCTTCTCGAGGGGCTCGTTGTCGTCGTACACGAGCATCTTCTTGCTGCCGACGATCGTGATCTCCCGGACCTTCTTGGGGTCGATCCAGCTTGAGTGAATCATGGCGAAGGCGCCGTTCGCGTAGTTGAGAGTGATGTTGGTCACGTCCTCAATTCCCGGCTTGACGTGGGCCTTGCCCTGGCAGTTCACCGAGATCGGGTTCTTGCCGAGGAGGTACAGAATGATGGAAATATCGTGAGGGGCCAAGTCCCAGGCCACGTTGATGTCGTACTGAAACAGCCCGAGATTCAGTCGCCGCGAACTGATGTACATGATCTCTCCCAGCTCCCCGGAGTCCACCACGTCCTTGATCTTGCGCACAGTCGGATGGTACACGAAGGTATGCCCGACCATCAGGGTCAGCGAACGCTCCCGGGCAACCGCCAGAAGCTCGCGGCACTCAGCCACAGAGGAGGCCATGGGCTTCTCGATGAAGGTGTGCTTGCCCGCCTGCAGGGTCTGCCGGGCCAGGGCAAAATGGGTGTGCACTGGGGTCACGATTGCCACTGCATCCACCCCGGGGTCCTCGACCACGGAGGCGAAGTCCTCGGTCAACTCTGAGCCCGGGTACAGGCGCCCCACATGCTCTAGTCGCTCCCGGTTCGAGTCGCAGATCTTGCCCACCCTGCAGTCAGAGAGAGCATAGAAATTGCGGATCAGGTTGGGGCCCCAATACCCGCACCCCACGACAGCCACGTTGATCATCTCGATCTCCCTTCTCGCTCAGCGGGCGGCCGTCGAATCGGCTCCGCCCTCCGCCGATGCGTCCACCGCTCCCGCGCCAAGGCGGCGCCGCACCGCTTCCAGCACGTAGCCCACGATCGCCGGTCCTGTTCGCAGCAGGATGCGCAGGTCGTTGAACAGGCTCAAGGACGTGGAATAGGCGATGTCCAGACGAATCATAGTCTGAAAGCTGAGGTTGTTTTTTCCGCTGACCTGCCAGAGCCCGGTCATGCCGGGGAGCACGTCGAAGCGTCCGGCGTGCCAGCGCTGGTATTCCTCCGCCTCGTAGGGCAGGCACGGCCGCGGCCCTACCAGGCTCATCTCCCCCTTTAGCACGTTGAACAGCTGGGGCAGCTCGTCCACGCAGGCCCGCCGCAGGATCTTGGCCCCGGGGATGATGCGGGGATCGTCCGCGGCATCGAGCTTGACCATCGCGGCCTGGGAGTGGATCAGCTGCTTGAGGTGCTCCCGGTGGCCGCTTTCGTCGTTGTCCACCCGCATGGTCCTGAACTTGAGGAATATGAACAACCGGCCTCCGTAGCCGACCCTGGCTTGGCGGAACAGCACGGGCCCAGGGGAGACGATCTTGATGTACGCCGACACCAGCAAGAACAGCGGAGAGAGCAGCGTGACGGCCGTAAGCGCCCCGGCGATATCAAGCGCCCGCTTCCAGCCGGGCACCCGCCGGTTCAACATGGTGTCGACTTTGTCCTGGACGCGCCGGTACGCGTCGCTCGGAGACCCGCCTCCATCCCGACGCTGGGAGCGCCCGGTTTGCCGGTGACTGTCGCCCCGGGTTCCCGCGGCACCCGAGTCTCCGCCGTGGTACCAGTGGCTCGGATACGTGAACACCTGCCAGCGCAGACTCTCGCCGCTCCCGTTCAGGCCGTGAGCAAAGCTCTCGGCGAAGGTTTGCGCCCCTTCCGGCCCCGTGGTAGGGAGCAATACCCCCAGCACACCCTCCTGGAACCAGCCGATTTCGTCGATCGAACGCACCCGCCGTCGAAGCGCCTCCTCCAGGGTGCGCAGGATGCGCTGCGGCCTCGGGCCGTGCTCCAGCGGATAGACTACCAGGGAGAACTCGGAGCCGGAGCGATCCGCCCGGGCCCGTTCCCGGCGGATGAGCATGTCGAAGTCCTGGATGGGGTGTAGTGTGTTCGAGTCTTTGTGTGTTCGCTTCATA
>JAFGFV010000493.1 GCA_016930895.1 Spirochaetales bacterium
CTTGGCCGACACCGCGGGCCGTCTCCACAACAAGGCCCATCTGGTGGGGGAACTGGCCAAGATCGACAGGGTAGTGCGCAGCCGCCTGGAGGAGGGTCGCTACCGGAAGCTCCTGGTCATCGACGCCACCACCGGGCAGAACGCTCTGCGTCAGGCCGAGGTGTTTCACGAGGCGATCGGCGTGGACTCCGTGATCCTGGCCAAGTACGACTCCACCGGCAAGGGCGGCATCGTGATCCCGATTTGCAGGGAGCTGTCGCTTCCCTTCTCGTACATGGGCACCGGCGAGAAGCCCGGCGATCTGACCGTGTTCGAGACGGAGGCGTTCCTGGACAACCTGCTGGCCCGCGAATGACTCCCCGCTGCCTCCCCCGCTGCCGTCCCTGTCGCCTTGCCCTGCCGGTGTGCATCGCGGTCTGCGCCGCCCTTGCCGTGCTGGCGCCGCCCGCGGCGCCTGCGCAGGAATCTGCCGGCACCCGGTACTACCTCTCCAACCAGCTCGGAATGACCCTGGAGGAGATCGGCTGGTACCGCCGGGACGAGGCGGAGTTCGTGCTGGCGGTGCGGAAGCAGGCGGGCGGCGAGGTCCGAACCCTCCTGGAGAGAGGGCGGGAGGTCAAGCGCTGGGAGCTGGAGAAGCTCGAGGAGCGGGTCTACGAGAACGGAGAGCTCGCCGAGAGAACACGCCTGGACTCCCAGGGCAGGCGCGTGGAGCTCTGGGAGTACGAGGCCGGCACTCTGGCGCAGCGCACCGAGTACTCCTACTCCCGGGCCGGCCAAATCAGCGCCCGCGCCTACGACGCGGAGGGCCGGCTCCTGTTTACCGACAGGGCCCTGTTGTCCCGGGACCATGCCCTGCGGGAGGTGCGCAGGGAGCCGGCCCAGGGAGAGCCTTCCCGTCTCGCTTTGTCAATGGCCGGGGATGGTCTGGTGGAAGAGCGGACCGGAGGGGCCGGGGGCACGCTGATTCGACGCTTTGACGCCCGCGGCCGGGTGCTCGAGCAGGAGCGATGGGTCGGCGAGCGCCTGGCGGAGCGGGAGACCTTCTTCTACGGCGACGGAGACACCCTCTCCCGCTCCACGCTGCTCGACTACGCGGCCGGGAGCAGCACCGAGCGGAATTACGACGAAAAGGGCAACCTGGAGAGGCTCGTGGCCCTGCGGGACGGGGAAGTCGTGGAACAGACCCGCTACGAACGGGACGCGGAGGGCCGCGCCACCCTGGTCGTCTGCCGGGGGCCTGCTGGGCTGGAGCAGTGGCGCTACGGGTACGACGAGAAGGGCGATCTTCTCCGGGAAGAGTACCGCCTGCGAGGCTCGTTGGAGCGGGTGACGCACTACGACATGGGGGTCCGGAGCCTCGAGGAGCTGTACCGGGAGGGCGCACTGTTCATGAGGGTTGTCTACCGGGACGGACAGAGGATCCGGGAGGAGTTCGTAAAGGATGGCGTGGTGCTGCGGACCAGGGAGGTCAGGTGAAGCAGCTGAACCGGCGCTTCGTCATCGCGGTAGCGCTGCGGTATTTTCGCGCCAGGCGGCGGTCGGGCGCGGCCTCCACGGCCCTGTCCATCCTCGGGGTGGCCGTTGGGGTCATGACCCTGACGGCCGTGCTCGGCGTCATGAACGGCTTTCAGCTGGGGTTCATCGAGAGCATTCTCGAGGTCAGCTCGTATCACCTCCAGCTCGAGGGTCCGGAAGACCCGGAGCCCCTGCTCGCCGAGCTGAGGGCCTTGCGGAACGTCGAGGCGGTCGTGCCGTTCCGCGAGGAGCAGGTAATCGTGGAGGGCCTCTACGAGGACCAGCGGGGCTGCCTGCTGCGCCGGCTCCCCGAGGCGGTCGAATCTCTCGACCCGGGCTTCCGGGAACGCCTCGAAATCGTGGAGGGGCGGTTCGACCTGGCCCAGCGCCGTGGGATCGTCCTGGGCTCGGAGCTGGCCCGGCACCTCGGAGTGGGCCCGGGCGACACGGTGAGCGTCATAGCCCTCGGCGGGGCCTCCTTTGCCTCCCTGGAGCCGGAACGGCGCACCTACCTGGTGACCGGGCTGTTCAAGAGCGGCTACTACGATTTCGATCTAGGTTGGGCGTTCGCCTCTTTGGAGGACGCCCGCGCGGACGCAGCCGTCGCTGCGCCTGGTGCCGGGGCCGCCGCGGACCGAGGCCCGGCCCTCAAGGTGGGAATCAAGATCCGCAACCGCTTTCGGGACCAGGAGTCCCTGGCCGAAATCCGGGCGCTCGTGGGGCAGCGTGGATACGCGGTGGCAAGCTGGAGGGAGTTCAACCGTGCCTTTTTTGGGGCTCTGCGGACCGAAAAGATCATGATGATGGTGCTCGTCGGGCTGATCTTCGTGGTCGTGGGCTTCAACATCTATCACAGCCTGCGCCGGGCGATTCGGGAGCGGTACGAGGACATCGGAGTGCTCAAGGCTCTCGGAGCCTCGGACCTGGCCGTGCAGTACGTGTTCGTGTTCGAGGGGCTGCTGATCGGGCTGGCCGGGGGAGGGATCGGGCTGCTCCTGGGACTGCTGATCGCCGTCAACATCAACTGGGTGTTCGCGGCGGCGGAGCGCATCGTGAATCTCTTGGCGGGCCTGTTCTTCCGGCTGGCTGCGCCCCTGGCGGGAGGGGGGGGCGAGCCCTTCTCCCTGTTTTCCCCGGCGTACTTCTACATCAGTGAGATTCCCAGTCGCGTGCTCTTTCACGAAACCCTGCTGATCGTCCTGTTTGCGGTCGGTTCGTGCACCCTGGCCGCCCTGTTTGCATCTTCCCGCGCCGGCTCGGTGCGGCCTGCGGAGGTCCTGCGTTATGAATGATGCTGTCGGCGTGCCGCCGGCCCGACCCGGGAACCCGGCGGGGGCGTCGCGGGTTCTCGAGGTCCGGGAGGTGCGCAAGGTGTTCCGGACCGGATCGGAGGATCTGACGGTGCTGGCCGGCGTCAGCTTCTCCGTAGAAGCAGGCTCGACCGTCGTGATCACCGGGGAGAGCGGTTGCGGAAAATCCACTCTTCTCCAGCTGGTCGGGGGCCTGGACACGGTGAGCTCCGGGAGCATTGTCTTCCGGGGACAGGAAATCACCCGGCGAAGCGAGTCGCAGCTCATGGAGTTCCGCAACCGGACTTTGGGCTTCATCTTCCAGTTCCACTATCTGCTGAAAGACTTCACGGCCCTGGAAAACGTGGCCATGCCTGCGGCCATCGGGGGCTCTCCGCGAGTTCCGGCCCTGCGGAGGGCGCGGGAGCTCCTGGCCCGGGTGGGCCTGGCGGCGAGGGCCGAGCACTTTCCCGTGGAGCTCTCCGGCGGGGAGCGTCAGCGCGTGGCCGTGGCGCGGGCCCTGATGAACGACCCGGAGCTGATCCTGGCCGACGAGCCAACCGGGAATCTGGACGAGCGCAATTCCGAGGCGGTGCAGCAGCTTCTGTTCGGCCTGGTGCGGGATTACCGGAAGACCATGATCCTGGTGACCCACGCGGCGGAGCTCTCCGTCCGGGGGGACGTCCAGTACTTGCTCGAGCACGGCAGGCTCCGGCTGCGATGAAGCTGCCCCTGGCCGTGTACCTGGGCCTCCGCAACCTCCTGGGCAAGCACGGCAGGGTTTCTCCGAATCTGCTCGGCTCCGTGCTCGGCATCGGGCTGTCTCTGATCCCGCTGCTGGTCGTTCTGGAGGTCGCCGACGGGATGATCGAGGGGATCACCAGGCGGTACGTGGAGGTCGGGACCTACCACGCCCAGGTGCTCGTGCCAGGCTCCGAGTCGCCGGGCGAGTTCGCGGGGCTGGCCGAAACCCTGCGGCGGGTGCCGGGGGTGACCCAGGTGATCCCGGAGCGGCAGGGGATCGGGCTGCTGTACACTCCCGAGGAGCGCACCGCCGTGACGATTCGGGCCGTGCCGCCGGGGCTGTACCGGGGCGACGAAGGTTTCCGGA
>JAFGFV010000076.1 GCA_016930895.1 Spirochaetales bacterium
AAGGACGGCCGGCTGTCCCGGAGGCCCGGCAAAGGCACGTTCGTGACCCGCCCCAAGATCGAGCAGAGGTTGAACCGGCACTTCAGTTTTACCCGCTGGGCGACCCAGAACGGTCTCAAGCCCGCCTCCCGGATTCTGCGGGTGGAGACGGTGCCCTGCGACGTGCACATTGCCGCCCATCTGGACATCGCGGAAGGCGAGCAGGTCACCCGCATCGAGCGCCTTCGCCTCGGGGACAACGAGCCGCTGATGCTGGAGACCATCTGGGTGCCGTATCGGCTGTGCCCGGATCTTCATCTCAAGGATCTGGCCAACGTTCCCCTCAACGACATCATCGCCAAGGAGTACGGTCTGCCCCTGGTCCGGGCCGTGGAGTCGATCGAGGCACAGACCTCCGACGAGTACGCCGCCAGGCTGCTCGGAATCGACAAAGACGTGCTCCTGCTCCACGTGGAGCACACCACCTACGCCCGCGACGACAGGACGGTGTACTTTGTGACCTCCTCCTACCGGGGAGACCGGGTCAAGTTCTCGATCGAGCTGACCGGGGCCTGACGGCCTGCAAAGCCGGGAAGGACGACACCATGAAAGAAACCAAGAAGAGGCTCTTTGGCGAATCCTCCTGGATTCTCCGCTCAAACCAAGTGGAGCTGGCGGTGACCGAGCGCGGCGGACACATGGGGCCGGTGCGCTTCTACCGGCAGGCGGCAAGCTCCGTGCAGCCCTACTACGTGAACCCCTGGCACCAGGAGAAGCTCGCCACCGGGCTTCCGCTGCTGGACGTGCTGCGGGGGGATTTCTTCTGCATGCCTTTCGGCGCCGCCAACGACTATCGGGGCGAGCGCCACCCGGTCCACGGGGAGTCCGCGAACTCCACCTGGAGCTTCCGCTCCCTGCAGCGCCAGGGCGCGGCGACGTCCCTGAGCCTGTCGCTCCGGGTGAAGGCCCGGGCGGGTCAGATCACCAAGACCCTGAGCCTGCTGGACGGCCACAACGTGGTCTACTGCCGGCACCTGCTCGAGGGATTCACCGGTCAGATGTGCCTGAGCCATCACGCTACCCTGGCCTTGCCGGAAGAGGAGGGGAGCCTGCTGCTCTCCTCCAGCCCGATCCGCCTCGGGCGGGTGCCGCCCAGGGCGTCCGTGCTCACGAGCGGCCGGGAGTACTACTTCCTGAAACCGGGGGCCTCCTTCCGGAGCCTGGGCCGGGTGCCCAGCATATGGAAGGAACCGGCGTACGAGGACTGCTCGAGCTTCCCCCGGCGCCACGGGTTCATGGACCTGGCGGCCTTCTACGCGCGGCCCGCAAGCGGGCCCGCCTGGGTAGCCGCCAGCGTGCCTTCCGAGGGTTACGCCTGGTTCGCGCTCAAGGACCCTGCCGTTCTGCCCCAGACCGTGCTGTGGATGTCCAACGGCGGGCGGCACGCCGCCCCCTGGAACGGCCGCAACCGCTGCCTGGGCGTGGAGGACGGCTGCGCCTACTTCGCCGAGGGGCTCGCGCGCTCCGCGCGCCGCAACGACCTGAACGCCGAGGGGGTCCCCACGGACCTGGCGCTGCGGGCCGATCGGCCCACGGCGATCCACTATCTCCAGGGGGTGGTCAGGGTCCCCAGGCGTTTCGGCCGGGTGCGTTCGCTGCGTTTCGGGCGGGACGAGATCCTGCTGAGCGGCGAGAGTGGAGCCGACGTGAGCGCGCCGGTGCGCTGGGGATTCGTGCTGGACGGACGACTCGCCTAGCGGTCGGAGCTCCGGTCCTGGGGGTCAGGCTTCCGGTCGGGGCCGCCGGCCTGCCCCTCCAGCCTGCTGAACGAGAACCCGCCACGGCGCAGGGCATCGAGACGCGTGCGCCCCTTGTCCGTCACCACGAGGCTGGTGCTGCGGTGGTCACCCGGGAGCGAACGGCGCTCCAAGAGCCCCTTCTTTTCCAGGGAATTGAGGATCCGCGAGATGCGGGAGGCCGAAACTCCCATCTGGCGGGCGCACTCGCCGGGGCTGTGACTCAGGTTGCTGACACAGCACAGGCACAGACCCTCGTTCAGGGTGAGCCCGTGGTTGCGCTTCAGCTGCCGCTCCAGCTCGTGAATGGCGCGCACCGTGTCCTTGATGCTGCAGAGGTCCGTCGATGCGCCGGTGGGAATCGCCACGGGCCTTTCCCGCTGCCGCTGCAGGCGGCGCTCCGGGATCGGCTGCACGGTGCCGCCCCCAGCGGCGAAGCGGCTGCTGACGAACAGGCCGCAGTAGCAGTGCCCGAACTCCGCGATGTCGGCCCCCGAGTACTCGCACGGGCAGGTGATGTCCGCGTCCTGGTTCCGGTCCCCAGTGCCGTCGCGGCAGGGGCACAGGTAGTAGCCGTGGCGCTGCCGGTTGGCCTCGAGGCCGGCTAGCACCTCGGTGAGGTGTCGGGGGTCCGGATTGAGCTGCCAGCCTCGACGGGCGGCCACCTGCTCGGCGAAAACGCGCGCTGCGGGGGCCGAGCGGTCCGGCGGTGCCTTTTCCCCCAGCGCGTCATCCCACGCCCCCCGGAAGAACCCGAGGACGAGACGAGTGTTGTCGATCAGCAGGGCCGGAAACAGCACGCGTGTCCCATGCCTGCGCGCAAGCTCCTCCTTGAGGCGGTCCTTCTGTTCCGGCTCGAGGCGATCGACTTCCAGCAGGCGGTAGGCGTAGCCCTTCTCCTCGAGATATTCCCGACCTTTGCGGCACATGGGGCAGGTAGACAGGCTGTAGAAGGTCAGATCGTGCTCGCGACGATCTCCATGAACCAACAGGCCTGTGGGCAACTGCTCTTCAGGCATCCCTGGCCTCCAACTCCGTGATCGATAGATGCGTCAGTACATTATTGTCGCATGAAAACAAAAGAATGTGAAGTCGCGAAACTTGTCGCGTTTCCCTCTTGACAGGAGGCTTGCCTTCTGACAATATTTCACCATAGCAACTACCTCAACCGTCAAGGAGGAGATCGTGAGCGACACACCTGTCGCAGCTCCGGCTGCGGGAGAGGGCGGGGGCATCCGCCGCTCGCTGCGAAGCACACCCGCCAAGAAAAAGAAGAAGAGTCAGATTCCCCTGGGAGTGGCCGCGCTGGTGGTCATCGTGGTGGCTGCGGTGCTGCTGGCACGCGGGGCGCCGTTCCTGGCCTTCTTCTGGATCACGGGTAACGCGTTCGGGTTCATTCTTCAGAAGACCCGCTTCTGCTTCACCGCATCCATGCGGGACCCGTACCTGACCGGCGGGACAAGCCTTACCAAAGCCGTGCTCGCTGCCCTGGCCATGACGACCCTCGGGTTCGCGGCCATCAAGTACGGCGCCCAGGTGCGCGGGCTGCCGATCCCGGGCCAGTCCTTCGTAGTGCCGGTCAGTCTGGCCACAGTGGTCGGAGGGCTCATGTTCGGGATCGGGATGGTCATCGCGGGAGGCTGCGCCTCCGGGACCCTGATGCGGGTCGGCGAGGGGTTCGGCATGCAGATGCTGAGCCTGCTGTTCTTCGTGATCGGGTCCCTGTGGGGTGCCCGCGATTTCGGATGGTGGAAGCTCAATTTCATCGTCAGGGGCAAAGCCGTCTTTCTTCCGGACGTGTTCGGCTGGATAGGGGCGATCGCCCTGCAGCTGGCCGTGATTGCCTGCCTGTGGATTGCGGCGGACAAGTGGGCAAAGCACAAGGGCGCCGCGGAACATTAGACCAACTCAAGAAACCTGGAGGACACACACATGGCTGAAGTCGAACTGGATTGCATGGGCGAGGCTTGTCCGATCCCTCTGGTCAAGGCTCAGAAGAAGATCGAGGAGCTGGCCGTCGGTGACGTGCTGATCGTGCACATCGATCACAGCTGCGCCATGAAGAATCTGCCGGAGTGGGCGCGCGAGGCGGGCCACAACGTCGAGATCGAGGAGATCGA
>JAFGFV010000494.1 GCA_016930895.1 Spirochaetales bacterium
GAGGGAAAGGACGCGGTCAACCACCTGAGCCGTCTGATCCTGGACTCCGTGGGACGCATGCGCCTGACCCAGCCAAACCTGTCGGTGCGCTACCACCGGGGAATGAGCGAGGAGTTCCTGCTGGAGTGCATCCAGGTCATCGAAAAGGGCTTCGGCATGCCCGCCTTCAACAACGACGAGATCGTGGTGCCCGAGCTGATCCGCCTGGGGGTCGAGCCCGCGGATGCCTACGACTACTCGGCCATCGGATGCATCGAGATCGCCGTCCCGGGCAAGTGGGGCTATCGCCCCACCGGGATGAGCTTCGTGAACTTTATGCGTGTGCTGATGGCCGCCCTGCGCAACGGCCGCGACGATCGTTCCGGCAAGACTTTCTGCCCCGGGACCGGTTCGCTTCCGGAGTTCGAGAGCTTTGACCAGGTCATGGCCGCCTGGGAGAAGCAGGCCCGCTTCTACGCCCGCGCCTCGGTCATGATCGACACGGCGGTGGACACCGCCCTGGAGGAGCTAGCCCCGGACATCCTGTGCTCCGCCCTGATCGACGACTGCATCCTCCGCGGCAAGACCCTCAAGGAGGGCGGGGCCAAGTACGACTTTATCTCCGGGCTGCAGGTCGGTATCGCCAATCTCGGCAACTCCCTGGCGGCCATCAAGAAGCTGGTCTTCGAGGACAAGCGGGTCCAGGCCGAGGAGCTCTCCGGCGCTTTGGACCGCAACTTCGAGGGCCCGGAGGACGAGAAGCTGCGGCAGATCCTGCTGAACCACGCGCCCAAGTACGGCAACGACGACGACTACGTGGACCTGCTGCTGCGGGAGGCCTACCTGCACTTTATCGACGAGCTGGGGCGCTACCACAACACCCGCTACGGGCGCGGTCCGATCGGCGGGCTGTACTACGCCGGCACGTCCAGCATCTCGGCCAATGTCCCCTCGGGATCCGTGGTGGGCGCCACCCCGGACGGGCGCAGGGCGTTTACCCCGCTGGCCGAGGGCTGCTCCCCGACGGCGGGGACCGACGTCCGCGGCCCCACGGCGGTGTTCAAGTCCGTGGCCAAGCTTCCCACCGACAGGATCCTCGGGGGGGTGCTGCTCAACCAGAAGCTGTCCCCGGCGGCGATCCGGGAAGAGCGCGACAAGCGCAAGCTCGCCGCCATGCTGCGGACTTTTTTCGACGACCTGAAGGGCTGGCACGTGCAGTACAACATCGTCTCCCGCGAAACCCTGCTCAAGGCCAAGGAGGAACCGGAAAGCTTCCGGGACCTGGTGGTGCGCGTGGCCGGCTACTCGGCCTTCTTCACCAGCCTCGCCCCGGACACCCAGGACGACATCATCGCCCGCACCGAGCACACCGTTTAGGCGCTGGCAGGCGGTCATGGCGAAGCTCCTGTGTGGGGTCGACCTGGGCGGCACCAAGCTCTCCGTGGGGCTGGTCGATGAGCAAGGCACGGTCCGCGATCGTCTCGTGGTCCACGATCACGTGCGCAAGAGCGAGGCGGAGCTGATCCTGCTGATCCGCGACATGATCCGCAGCCTCCTGGATCGCCATGCTCTGGACCAGAAGGAGCTGGCGGGCATAGGGGTCGGCTTTGCGGGCCACCTGCGCTACCGCGAAGGGGTAGTGATCACCACTTCCAACTTCCCGGCTTTCAAGCTCAAGGACTTTCCGATCCGCCAAGCGATCCAGGACCACTTCTCCATTCCCGTGCTGGTGGACAACGACGCCAACGCCCAGGGCTGGGCCGAGTTCCTGTTCGGCGCCGGCAGGCCCTACGACACGATGATCTTCCTGACCATCAGCACCGGGATCGGCGCCGGTTTGGTCCTCGACCGCCATATCTACCGCGGCGTGACCGGGACCGCCGGAGAGTTCGGGCACACCATCGTCAATCCCCTGAGCGACATCCGCTGCGGCTGCGGCAACTACGGGTGCCTGATGTCCCACGCCAGCGGCCTGGCCCTGCCGCAGCTGGTCCGCAAGAAGCTGGAGGCCGGCGTTCCGAGCAAGCTGCACCTGGAGGCGGAACCCGAGATCACCGGCGAGCTCGTGGGCCGGGGCCTGGAGGCCGGGGACGAGGTGTGCCGCGCCGTGGTGCTCGAGTGCGCCGACTACATCGGCATCGGGGTGTACAACCTCTTCCAGATCTTCAACCCGCCGGTGATCGTGCTCGGCGGAGGTTTGGTCAACTGGGGAGAGCTGTACCTCCAGCGCGTCAAGGACAAGTTCCGCGCGCTGGCCCGGGAGATGCTCTTCGACCCCATGGAAATCGCGGTGGCCAAGACCGGCCAGGACGCAGGGCTCATCGGGGCGGCCGCCCTGCTGCTGGAGGAACCATGAACAGAAGACAGCGCAAGATCATCGACTGCCTGGGTGCCGACTCCATGACGCCGGTGAGCGAGCTGGCCGCCAAGTTGGGGGTTTCGGCCGTGACCATCCGGCAGGACCTCAACTACCTGGAGGCGGAAGGCTTTCTCAAGAGGGTCCACGGCGGCGCGGTGCTCCAGGACGCCGACGACATCTCCAAGCGGCTGATCATGAACTACGACCGGAAGCTGGCCATCGCGCGCAAGGCCGCCGGCTTCGTGAGCGACAACGACACCATCCTCATCGAATCCGGTTCCACCAACGCCATCCTCGTGAAGGAGCTGGGACGCAAGGGCAACGCCAACATCATCACCACCAACGTGTTCATCGCCCGGGAGCTCAAGAAGAACGCCCAGGCCAACATCATCCTGCTCGGGGGGTACTATCAGCACGAAAGCGAAAGCCTCGTGGGGCAGCTGACCAAGCTGTGCCTCGAGCACGTGAACTTCAGCAAGGCCTTCGTGGGCGTGGACGGGTACACCATCGACAGCGGCTTCACCAGCACCGACATGATGCGCGCGGAGATCTCCGCCCTGATCGTGGAGAAGAGCCGGGAGGTGTTCGTGCTCACCGATTCCAGCAAGTTCGGCAAAGTGCAGCTGGCGAGCCTGTTCTATCCGAAAGACATCACCTGCCTGATCACCGACGGCGGGATTCCGGAGCGGGAGAGAGGATACCTCGAGGAGCAGGGAGTGCAGGTGTGCATCGTGTGAGCGTCCATGTCGGGGGCCGCGGCAAGCCCGCGGACTCCCTGCCGGCGCCCTGCTTCACTTCGCCGAGCGCGCATGCTATCGTGAGGAAGGGAGAAGGACCATGAGCACCAAGATCGTCCTGATCGGCGCAGGCAGCGCCATGTTCGGGCTGGGGTCGCTGGGCAACATCCTCAAGAGCCCCGCCCTTTCGGGGAGCACCGTCGTGCTCCACGACATCGACGCCCAGGCCCTGGGCAAGGTCGAACGGGTGGCCCGGCGCTACATCGACGAGAAGAAACTGAAAGTCGAGCTCCTGGTCACCACCTCCCGCCCCGAGGCGCTGCGGGGGGCGCAGTACTGCATCATCGCCATCGAGGTGGGTAACCGCTACGTCCTGTGGGAACAGGACTGGAAGATCCCCCTGCAGTACGGGATCCACCAGGTCTACGGGGAAAACGGCGGGCCCGGCGGGCTGTTCCATGCCCTGCGGATCATCCCGCCGATCCTGGAGATCTGCGGCGACATCCTCGAGATCTGCCCCGAGGCCCTGGTGTTCAACCTCAGCAACCCCATGACCCGTATCTGCCTGGCCATCGCCCGGAAGTTTCCGGAGCTGCAGGTCATCGGGTTGTGCCACGAGGTCGTCTCCCTCATGGAGCACCTGCCCCAGATTCTCGACACCCCCTGGTCCAACCTGAGCGTCAAGGCGGGGGGGCTGAACCATTTCAGCGTGCTCCTGGAGGCGCTGTACCGTGACAGCGGCAAGGACGCGTATCCGGAAATCCGAGCCAAGGCTCCGGCCTATTTCGAGGCGCTGCCCGAGGGGTCATACGAGAACCTGGGCGCCACCAAGCAGATGCTGGAGGCCACCCGGGGAAGCCAGGAACGGCTGCCCTACCGCCGCGGCATCTGGCCCGAGCGCGAGCTGTTCAAGGTGATCCTGGAGAAGTTCGGCCTGCTGCCCATCACCACCGACAGCCACCTCGGCGAGTACGTCCAGTGGGCGCAGTCCAGCGTGGACCACAAGGGGATCCTGGACTTCTACAACTTCTACAGGAAGTGGTGCCTCGAGCAGGTCCCGGAGACGAGAATCCATGGCACCCTCGAGATCGAGTACTGGCGCGACATCCCGATCATCGAGGGCATCCTGACCGATTCTCACCAGGAGGAGATGGCCGTGAACGTCCCCAACCGGGGCTACATCGACAACCTGCCCGCCGACATGGTCGTCGAGGTGCCGGCCACGGTCGACCGCCATGGGGTGCACCCGGTCTCGCTCGGAAAGATCCCCAAGGGCTTCGCGGGACTGCTGAACAACCAGGTCGCCGTGAACGATCTGACGGTGGAGGCGGCGCTGCAGGGTTCCCGCGAGCTGGCGCTCCAGGCGCTGCTGGTGGATCCGGTCGTGGACAACGCCGCGGCGGCCGAACGCACCCTGGATGCCGTACTGGAGTACCAGCAGGAGTACCTGGGCTACATCCGATAGCGCATCCCGCCAATGGAACCGACCTGGGTCATCACCGACACCGACGCATCCTTCCGCGCCGCGGACTTTCTGATTCCCGGGGACAAGCTGGGCCTACCCCCCGGCGCCTATTGCCGCAAGCTCACCCTTCGGGGAGGCCGCCAGGAGGGCGTAGAGGTCATCGAGATCTCCAACGGAACTCTTTCCCTGCGGGTCTGCCCCACCCGCGGCATGGGCATCCTGGACGGGCGTCTGGGCAGCCATGCGCTGGGCTGGAGCTCGCCGGTGCGGGAGATCGTGCACCCCCAGTACATCCACCTCCTGGAAATGGGCGGCCGGGGCTGCCACTACGGCTTCAACGAGCTCCTGAACCGCTGCGGGATCGAGTGGTCCGGCGCCATGGGCGAGGACGAAACCGTCGACAACATGGGGCGCCGCAGCCGCGTCTTCCTGCCGCTGCACGGCAAGGTCGGGTGGACCCCGGCCAGCCGGGTCTGCCTGCGGGTCCAGGGGGACGCGCTGGTCCTGGAGGGCGACGTCCCGGAGCAGATCCTCTTCGGGGTCAACTACCTGCTCCGCACGCGGCTGGTCCTGAGCGCTTTCGCGGCCCGGTTCACCATCGAGGACACCCTGGTGAACCTCGGCGACGGCCCCGGCGAATACGAAATGCTCTACCACACCAACTTCGGGCCGCCGTTCCTGGAGAAGGGCAGCCGCTACCGCGGCAGCTACGACACAGTGGTGCCCCGCGACGAGGCGGCCGCCGCCGGGCTCGATGAGCTGTCCGTGTTCCCGGCCCCGACCCCCGGGTTCGTCGAGCAGGTGTTCCTGTTTCGGGCACACGCCGATGAGCAGGGCTTCGCCCACCAGCTGCTCGCCAACGCGGCGGAGGACCTGGCCGTCCGGGTGAGCTTTCGGGCCGACACTCTCCCCTACGCGATCCTCTGGAAGCGCTGCGCGGCAGCCGGAGAAGGCTACGTCGTGGGCCTGAACCCCTGCTCGGACCTGCCCAACCCGCGCCGCCTGGAGCGCGAGCAAGGCCGGGTCGGCAGGATCGAGCCGGGAGCGGAGGTCGTCTTTGTCGAAGGCGTCGAGCTGTTCGAAGGCCGGGAGGCGGTGCAGGACGCGGCGGCCGCCCTGGAGTCCAGCCCCGGCGCCCGGCGAATCGCCGCGGCCGGGGACTTCGCCGCTCTCTGACCCCGGGGCGACCCCGGTGCGGGGCGCGCTGGGGATGCGGGAGCCTACCCGCACCTCACTTCAGAAACCCTGGACGGGTGGAATCGTAGCGAGCGCTGGCGTCGAGGTCATCCACGAGCGGCTGCAGATAACCCTCGAGATCCTTACCCCAGTCGCCGGCGCGCCGATGGGCTTCGATGTAGTTGGTGGGCATGGGATGGCTACCCACGACCACCGGAAGCCCGACATAGTCCTGGATGTACGTAACGAAGTCCTTCAGGTAAGGACAAGGGGGATACCCGGCAAGAAAGCACGAGGCAAGAACGATCTCTTCGGCGCCGTACTTCTTCATCTCTGCCGGCGCGCGCTCCAGTCGTTCACCGGGGCAGCCGCCGCAAGCGATGAAGCCGACAACCTCCAGCGGCTCGTTCTTGGGGTACTTCCGGAAGACGCCCGCGCGCTCGTGGATCGCCATGAAGCACTTGCCCCCGATACATGTTCTTTCCCGGTCACAGATGATGATTCCTACCTTGGCCATTCGCCTCTCCCGACCGAATTGACATCGACCGTGCTCGATTGCTCCCGCTGCGCCGACGCCCGAATCGCAGCGGTAGGATAACCCTGTGATTCCCTGCTCTCTGCCCGAACGATGGACAGAGAGCAGGGTCCTTTGATCTACTTACTTCCCGTAGGCCAGTCCGTAGGGTTTCCCCTCGATGAACTTGCCCTGGCCTTCCTTGCCCAGGAACTGCCCCTTGTCGAATACCAGCGAACCGCGGAGATAGACCTTGACCGGCTTGCCGACGTACTCCATCCCCTCGTAGGTATCGAAGTCCACTCCGTGCAGGCTATCCCGTACACTGATGATGCCCTTGGCCTTGGGGTCAAACAGGAGGACATCCGCATCAGAGCCCACGGCCAGCGTGCCCTTCCTCGGGAACAGCCCGTTGATCCTGGCAGGCCCCGTCGCCCACAGCTGCACGAAGCGCTGCCTGGTGATCCGCCCTTTCTCCACACCGTTCGTCCACAGCACCTGCAGCCGATCCTGCAGTCCCGGTGCGCCGTTGGGAATGCTCGTAAAGTCTCCCTTGCCCAGATGCTTCTGCTTGGCCCAGTCGAATCCGCAGTGATCAGAGCTCACGCACCGCAGCCAGTCCTTCTCCACCGCCTCCCACAACGCATCGATGTGCTCCCTCGAGCGCAGCGGCGGCGAGCACACATACTTCGCCCCCTCAAACTTGGGTTTCGCCAGGTTCTCGGTTTCCAGCACCAGATAGTGCGTACAGGTCTCCCCATAAGCAGGGATCCCGCGGGCGTAGGCGTCCCGAATCGCCTCCATCGCGCCCTTCGCGGTGACATGGACAACAAACAACGGCGCACCGGCGGCTTCCGCCAAGCAGATCGCCCGTTGGGTAGCCTCCGTCTCCACGATCGGTGGCCGCGACACCGCGTGATAGATCGGATCAACCTTCCCGTCCGCCAGGCACTGCTTCTGCAGCACGTCGATCACGTCCGCATTCTCGGCGTGGACCATGATGGTCACCCCGGACTCCTTCGAGACCTGTAGCGCCTTGAACACCGAGTCGTCGTCACAGTGGTACGGCATGCCCTTGTACGCCATGAACAGCTTCAGCGTCGGCACCCCGAACTCCGGAAGCTTTCGTATCTCCTTGAACAGCGCCTCGTTCGGATCGAATACCACGCCGTGGAAACCGTAGTCGCACATCGCCTTCGGAGCTGCCTTTTCTTCGTTGTACCGCTCGATCGATTCCCTCAGGCTCTTTCCCATCTCCTGGTTGGCGAAATCCACGATGGTCGTCGTACCACCGGCCAGGGCCGCGTTGGAGTGCTCGAATCCCCTCACCGTCGCCGTCTTGAACGTAAAATTGAAGTGCGTGTGCTGGTCCACTCCCCCGGGAAGCACCAACAGCCCGGTCGCGTCCACCACCTCGTCCGCACGGCCATCAAGATTCTTCCCAATAGCCGAAATCCTCTCACCATCAACCAGCACGTCCGCCTGGTACTCGTCGACCGCCGTGACCACCGTACCGTTCTTGATCAAAAGACTCATTCCTCTATCCTCCCTTGACTCCTAGTGTTTGTTCACCTTTTCGGGCGCTGTTTCCAACCGGTGTTTTTCAGTCGACCAAACCCCGATCACGCTGCCGAAAGCCTCCTCAGCGTCCGAGTCAGCACAACAAGCCCTTTCTCTATGTCACTCCAATCCGTCCACTCCATCGGCGCATGGCTGATGCCCTGGATGCTCGGAACGAAGATCATCCCGGTCTTCACCCTTCCGGCAATATTCTGCGCGTCATGCCCCGCTCCGCTGTTCATCCTCACGGTCTGTATTCCTTCCTCATCCGCCGACCGCTGGATGGCTTCGATCACCTCTGCCGCGAGGGGCTGAGGGGAATGAATCGGGGGAGTCGACATCTCGACGCTCACGCCATATCTGTCCTCAACGGCCTTCAACTCTGAGGACATATCCCCTACCAGAAGCTCCATGTTGCGGCGATCGACGTCTCTGATGTCGATGCCCATTTCGACCCTGCCGGGGACTATGTTCGTTCCGTTGGGATACACGCTGAGCTTTCCCACCGTGCCGACGGTCGCTGACCCGAGCGTCTCCACCATCTCGTTTGCCCGCCGCTTCACGAAGGTTATGACATCCGCGGCCGCGACCAAGGCATCGCGTCGCAGGTTCATTGGAGTGGTACCTGCATGGTTACCCTGGCCGCGTATGGTGGCGTATACCCAGGCGATCCCCGCGATGTTCTCAACAACCCCTACCGGTACGTGTGCATTCCATAGCAGCGGTCCCTGCTCTACGTGCAGCTCCACGAAGCATTCGACATCGTCGAAGTCCATCGCGAAGTCACCCGCATACCCCATTTCCTCGAGCGCCTGTTCAAGAGTGCGCCCCTCCGGGTCGCGCCGGGCCAGGGCTTCGGCAGTGCTCATCTTGCCAACGAGCGCAGTGCTGCCCAGCAGGGTCATCCCGAACGCGGATCCTTCTTCGCCCGTAAAAACGGCTACCTCGATGGGCCTCGGGTTCTGGTACCCCTCGTCGCTGAGGCATCGGACCGCCTCAATCGCGCTGAAGACACCCAGGGCGCCGTCGAATTGTCCGCCGTTGACTACGCTGTCGAGATGCGAACCGCACATGACGGCCTTCCGTCCCGGCTCTGTCCCGTGCCTGCGTCCGAAAATGTTGCCGAGGCGATCGACTCTCACCTCGAGGCCGGCCGCCTTCATCTTCTCCACTGCGTACGCTCGGATCTTCTTGTTGGCCGCCGAACCGGTGGGCCTCGTCACACCGTTGTCCGGGTCGAGCTTCTCGTAGGCATCGACTCGGCGCTCGGGTTCTCTCCCGAAGCGCCCTGACTCGACGATATCCTCCTTCAGCCGTTCTATCATCCGTTCACACCTCCGCTGAAATTCCGCTCCCCAGCGCAACGGAAGCCCGGAGCGCAGATCCGTGCGAAGCACGCCCCCTGCCGCCCACCCGGTCTACCTGATCGAGCCCGCATGCCGCCATCTTCGGAAGAGGAGCTCCGCTATCCTACTGAAGCCCTCCTACCGGCGGCTGTTCATGACGTAGAAGCAGTCGAAATCCAGCTTGGGCCAATCCTGGTAGTAGCGATGGTAGTAGGGCTTGATCCTCTGCAGGTTTTCCGCGAACTCCCGCTGCTGGGGGCTGATGCCCTTGGACGCCTGCTTGCGCACCTCCCGGTACAGCTCCTCGACGTCGACAGTCAGGAACTTCCTGCCTTCCATCACCACCTCCCCGCCCACGATGGCCGTGTCCACGTGCATGCCCTTGGCCCGATGGATGAACACCTCCGCGATGCTCAGCTCCGGGGACATCCACGGGTCCTCCATAATCTCCTCGAGATTCACCAGGATGGCGTCCGCCTTCATCCCCGGCTCCAGCGCTCCAATCTCCCCCTCGAAGCCACACACCCGCGCCGCGTTGGTCGTCCCCATCCGCAGCACGTCGAACGCGCTCAGCGCCGGGGTGTTGCCCAGATCGAACCCCGACACCCGGTGCAGGTAGTAGATCATCCGCAGCTCCATGATCGCGTCCTCGTCGTCGTTGATCCCCTTGTCGTCGATCCCCAGCGCCACGTTCACCCCCGCCTTGTGCAGGTAGTACACCGGCGAGATGCCGTTTCGCACCGCAAAGTTGCAGCTCGGATGATGCGTCGTGGAGGCCCGCCGCTGGGCCAGCAGCTCGATGTCCCGCTCGTCCAGGTACACTGCGTGTCCCAGCACCAGGTTCTCGTCCACCAGCCCCAGATCGTCCAGCCGCATCAGCAGCGACTTGCCGTACTTGCGCAACCCGTAGGCCTTCTGGTGCGGCGTCTGCAGGGTATGGATGTGGATCGGGATCTTCCCGAGCTCGTCCGCCCGCCGCTTGACCCTGCGGAAAAACTCCTCCGTGGAGCCCTGCGCCCAGCTCGGGCCCAGGATGATCCGGTTGTTCTCGTCGTTGTAGGCGCTATGCAGCTCTTCGAAGATCTCGAAAAACTCCTCGACAACCGCCTCCTTGTCGTAGTACACCATCGGCCTGCAGAACTCCTGCAGCTCCGGCGGGAGGGTCGCGAAGAACTTCTCGTCGTCGTAGGCAAGGGTGTTGTCGTTTCTCACCCCCGGAGAATAGGCGAAGCGGATGCCCACCTTCCCATAGCCCTTGATGGCCTTCTTGGCAATCTCCGCCATGTTGGGAGCCTCACCCCAGTTGTTGTGATGCACCGTGGTGCAGCCGCTCCGCAGGTGACGCACCGCGCACATCATCGCGTTCAGCTCGGGATCAATGTCCAGCATCTTCGCCCAGTCGATCAGGGCGTTCTCCAGAAAATCGTACATCGTCCCCCGCTGGATCGCAGTCAATCCCCACCCGTGGCTGTGCCCATCCACGAACCCGGGCATGAGCAGCTGCTTTCCATCCCCCTTGACCGTCGCCTTGGGGTATTTCTTCCTCAGGGCCTGGTAGTCCCCGCTCTCCACTACCTTCCCTCCGGAAAGGTACACCGCGCCGTCTTCGAGGATGCCCTCCGCACCCTTGCGGGCATCCGTGATCACCCATTTCCCCCTCGCGAGCATGTCCATGTGTCAGGCCTCCTTACGTTGAGTTTCTTTCTTGCTTGTCATCAGTCTCTTAGCGTTTGCCGTCCCCGACAAACCGCGGGAAGAGGCCCAGGTCCCTGGATTTCCCCTCAGCTCTGGCAGTGGTAGCCATGATCGTGCACTCTGTGAACGCGGGGAGTCTGCGGATCCCGCACCTCCCCGCGTACTTACGGTGTGTGCCATTCAGCGACATCGCAATCGGGGGGACCGATGTTGACCTTCCGAGTGCGACCTGTGCTCTTCCCGTGAGCGCTGAATTACCGTTTCCGCCCCTCGATCGGGATCAGACGACCCAGAACCACGTATATCACGAACGCTATGGGGAGCCCGATCATCCAGGAGATCTCGAGCTTCAGCAGCGAAATGCCCGCCCCTACGACCAGAGCGATGATCGCCGCAAGAGAAAAGCCTCCCGTATACCAGTACCGTCCGCCTTTCTTGACGTCATACAACGCCTCAACATTCACCTCGCGCTTGCCGACTATCCAGTAGTCCGCAAGAGTGATGCCGATGATCGGCCCCAGAAAGCAGGAATAGAAGCCCATGAACTTGAAATAGTTCTCACTTGTAAAAAGGATCCACGGGCAACTGGCCACCGATATCGCCGCAACAATGACCACAGCCAGCTTCCACGAGATCTTGCGCGATATGTCCTGCAGCGCATGCACACCCGGGAGCAGATTGAGCGTAAGATTGGATGAGATCTGGGCCGCGAGCACAAATACCAGCATCACGATACCCATCGCAGCGATCGGCGAGATCTCGAGTATGGCACCAACCGGGTCAGGAGTGCCCGACACCATTCCATAGAAGATCCCAAGGAGCAGCATATACGCGTAGCTGGGGGCAATTCCTGCAATATGCCCGACCCAGTTGGCGGCGCCCTGCTTCTTGGACTTGACGAGGTGTCGAGACATGTCAGAAACGTTCAAGGCGCCTGTGATGATACAGGCGACACCTGCGGCAAATACTGACCAGAACCCGTAACCCCATGTCCCTTCAAAGGAAAAGGCCTCGTACCTGCTCAGATCGCCTCCTTTGACCAGAACCTGGATCAGCGTGAGGGTCATGATGCCGACGAGGACGAAGCCGCCGACGGTATTGAATCCCTTCATCGCCTTGATCCCGCCAAGCGCCAGAAGAACGTTGATGACAAGGAAGATCAGAAAGAACACCCAGACGTTTCCGAACCCCCACAGCTTCTGTGTGATGGAGTTGATGGCGAGCCCTCCCGCCCAGGTTGCGATCCCCAGCCAGGCGATTCCCGGGATCGAGCGGATCACCGTAGCAATCTTGGCGCCTTTCGTGCCGAAACTCGACCTGGCTTGCACGGCGTAGGGTATGCCCTCCCGATAGCCCGGATACGCGTTCAAGCTGAACAGGACGCCACAAAACACGGAGGAGATAACAAGTGCCACGATCGCCTGTGTTACGTTCAGCGGCCCATACGGATGAATGGCGAAAAATCCCACCGCGAAGATCATGACCACGATCATCGCTGCCCACCACGTCGGAATGTAGGACCAGAGCCTCATCACCCGATTCTCGTCCCTTATGGGTGCGAGTTCTTCCAGCTTGGCGCCCTTTGTTGCCTCGCTCATCGTTTCCTCCTTAGAGAAATGGTTTGTCTGTCATGCGAATACCGTGCTGTTCCCCACTGTCCGCACCGTTGTCTGCGGAGATTCTTACCTCCTCCGATGGATTTTAGGTTGGGACTGACAATATGTCAAGAAAAAAGATAAAATAGTAACAAATTCCTCAGTATTTCTCGCAAGACGACTCTACGGATGGGCCTCTTCTCTGAAAGGTCGCCGTGACACTTCCCCCGGGGGCGCTTGCCGCAGCCCGACGAGCTGCTCCTTTCCATGTCCTGGACCTTGCTCCCCGTTTCCCGCCGTGCTATAACGACGCCGCAACCCGCGCAGGGGGAAAGGGAGGAAAAGACCGTGGAGTTCAACTCGTCGCTCGTTCTGATCGTCCTGGGTGTGTACCTGGCGTTCATGCTCTACCTGGGGTTCTTCTTCAAGAACCGGGTGAGTAACTTCGCCGACTTCATCCTCGGCAACCGGGGCATCCCCTGGTTCGTCATCGCCATGACCATGCTGGCGACCCTGGCCAACGCCCAGCAGACCCTGGGGATCGCCGGGGTCAGCTACGGCCTCGGGCTCTCGCCGATGATCTGGTTTTTCCTGCTGGTGAACATCTTCATCTATCCGCTGCTGGTCCGGCTGGGGTCCCGCTACCGGCACCTGAACTTCGACACCATCGTCGACCTGGCCGAGGCGCGGTACCCCGGCTCCGGCAGGACCACCATCCTGCTGGCCATCTGGCAGATCGGCTGGGGCATCGTCTCCACCGCCATCTGCTTCTTCGGCGGCGCCCTGGTGATCCAGACGGTCTTCGGCGTGTCCATGTGGCTGGCGATTCTGATCGTCGGGGTCATCACCGTGTTCTACTGCATGATGGGAGGCCTGAACGGGGTCGTGTTCACCGACACCATCCAGTGGCTCATCATCATCTTCGGTACCGCCTTCCTGGTGCCGGCGGTCTTCGCCAAGTTCGGCTCCTTCTCGGAGTTCTTTGCCGCCGTGCTGGGCAACGCCGGGTACACTCCGGCGGCAGACGCCGCGGTGCGGCCGGGTTACACGGACCTCTTCTCCCTGCCGACCTTCGCCGGGGTCACCCCCATCGCCCTGATCGCCATGGGCCTGGCCGGCTCGCTGTGGATCCCCATCGACCTGGGGTTCATGCAGCGGATGCTGGCGGCCAAAGACCCCAAGGAAGGCCGCCGGGCCGGCCTGGGGTTCCTGGTCATCGTGACCCTGTGGGCCTGCATCATGGTCGCCATGGGGGTCATGGCCGGGCAGATCTTCCCGGGGGTGCAGGTCGCCGACTCGGTGATCCTGCTCATGGCCAATGCCGCCATGCCCGACATCGGGATGGCGATCTTCGTCACCGCGATTGCCGCCGCGGTCATGAGCACGGTGTCCACCTACCTGAACGCCACGGCGGCTATCATCACCAAGAACATCTACAAGCGCTTCATCAAGAAGGACGCCGACGACCGGCAGATGGTCCGGTTCATCCGCATCATGATTCCCGTGGTCGCCGCCCTGGCCCTGAGCTTCGCGCCGACGGTGCGCAACGCCGGGGTGTTCGCCACCGCCATCACCGCCCAGATCGTCCTGTGCGCCGC
>JAFGFV010000495.1 GCA_016930895.1 Spirochaetales bacterium
CCGGCTCATCGAGGTGCTGAAGGAGCTCAAGGCCCCGCCGGAGCCTCAGTACCCGAAGGACTACGTGGTCCCACCCTCCCCCGTGGCCGACGCCTTCATCCTCAACCTGCCGGTCGGCGAGTACGGCTTGCGCTTCGAGACTGCCGAGGGTGAGCTCATGGAGGGCTCGGAGATCCGCCTGGTGGTTTTCGAGAAGCGCCGGGCCGAGAGCGTGGGCCTGGAGGTGATTCCCGGGGACAAGTGGACCCGGCCGGTGGAGTCCAAGACCCCCGCCTCGGTGCTCTACGTGGACGGCAGCGCGGACCTGTACCTGCGCCCCTTCCTCCAGCAGGAGTACAACGACCTGTACTACGAAAAAATGCGGCAGAACGACGCCCGGGGCAACCCGAACCTCATGAAGTGGGTGCGCATCCAGCAGGTGCCCAAGGCCGGGATCGAGGTCTCGCGCCGCGACGAAGAGCCGCAGGTGGTGCGGGAAGAGCCCTTCTACGTCGAGCAGGTCAAGGGGGCCGCCCTGGGGTACCGCATCGTGCCCTACGACCCCGAGGGCGCGCACGAGGGACGCGATCCCAGCCTCCTGGCCTTCCACGTGCCGCTGGGGCCCGAAGACCGGGTGGTCCACCTGAGCGTCCAGGACAAGGACGGAAAGCTCCTCGAGGACGGCAGCCGGCAGATCCGGGTGATCCGCCCCTCGAGAAGCGGGATCGTAGCCCTGATCCTGGCCGCGCTTCCCCTGGTGGCCATGGCCGTGGTGCTGCTGCGCCGTTCGCGGGTGTACACGAGCTAGACGCGCGGCAGCGCTCGGGGGCGGCACCCGGCCGACCGCGGGAGCCGCGGGAGCCGTCTCCGGCGGGCTCGGCGCTGGTGCTGCCATGATCTCCCCGCGCTACCACGGTCCTGTGCCGGTGCGTTGACATAATTAGGTTTCAGCAACATACTGTTTTTCCAACATAATTTGGAGGAGCGCGGTGAGGCTTCCCTTTCTGGATCGCGAGAAAGAGTTGCTCAGGCTCACGGAGGCGCGCGCCCGCCCGGGAACGTTCCTCCTCGTGGTCTACGGCAGGCGGCGGTGCGGAAAGTCGCGTCTGATCGAGGAGGTTTTCGACCCGCAGAAGGACGTGTACTACCTGGCCGACGAGCGCGACGCCTCCGTGCAGCGCAGTGCGCTGGCGATGGAAATCGGCCGCAAGATCCGAGGCTTCGAACGCGCCATCTATCCGGATTGGGCCGCACTCCTCGAGGCTTGGCGGGACCGCCACGACGGTCAGGGAGTGCTTGCCATCGACGAGTTTCCTTACCTGGTCGGCACCTCGCGGGAGCTGCCCAGTGTTCTCCAGAAGTTCCTGGATCAGAGTGCAGGCAAACCCGCCCGGCTTCTCCTGTGCGGCTCGTCACAGCGGATGATGCAAGGGCTCGTGCTCGATCGAACTGCACCGCTGTACGGCCGGGCGACCGAGATCCTGAAGATTGAACCCCTGGAGGCACGATACATCTGCGCCGCTCTGGGGACAGGGGGAGAAGCGGCGGTGGAGGCGTACGCCGTCTGGGGTGGCATGCCGCGCAACTGGGAGCTGGCCGTGGATTACGCCGACACCGCGCGGGGCGTGAAGAGCCTCGTCCTCGACCGAAACGGCGTCCTGCACCGTGAACCGCCGCGCCTGCTCCTGGACGACATGCGCACTGCGGTCCAGTCCTCGTCCATCCTGTCGCTGATCGCCTCAGGATGCCATCGCCTCAGCGAGATTGCAGGCCGCCTTGGCCGTCCGGCGGCCGATCTGGGCCGACCGATGGGGCGTCTCATCGAGCTGGGCTACGTGGAGCGGCACATCCCCTTCGGCGAGAGTCTTCGGTCGACCAGACGCACGCTCTACCGGCTGGCGGATCCCTTTCTCCAGTACTGGTATCGCTTCGTCCAACCCAACGACTCCCTTCTCGAACTGGACATGGTGGATCAGGTCTACTCCCGCATCCAGGACGAACTCCCCTCCCACGTCGCCGAGGTCTGGGAGCAATTGGCCCGCCGCTCGGTTCCGACCCTCGCACCCGGCGGCGTGTCCTGGGGGCCGGCGGCCCGCTGGTGGGGCAAGGATCGGGACGGGAACCCCCTGGAAATCGATGTGGTTGCCGAATCCCTGGACCGAAGCAGACTCCTGGTCGGCGAGGCCAAGTGGGCCGAGGCCAGCGACTGCGGGCGGCTCGAGCGCGAGCTCCGGGACAAAGCGCACAGGCTGCCGTTTGTCGCGGGACGGGAGCTCTACTACGCCCTGTGGCTCAAGCGACCGTCGGGAGCGGCCTCGACCCGGGTCAGTGTGTTCGACCCCCCGGCGCTGCTGGCATGAGAAACGCCCAATAGGCCGGCCGCGGGTCGGCCGCGGGAGCCGTCTCGCCGCAGGTTCGGCTCCGACGAGCTCAGTGCGCTTGGTCCCGCTCGTCGAGTTCGAGCAGCTCCCGCCGCAGGGCTTCCCGCCAGCGGCCGTACGCCTCCGTGTAGGCCGCCGCGAGTTTTCGGTTGGGCTCGATCGTGCGCACGGTATCCAGGCCGGAAAAGGCGCTGTGCAGATCGTAGACCCCGGCCCCGATGCCGGCGCCCCGGGCCGCTCCCTGGCTGCCGTCGGTGTTGTACAGCTCCACCGGCGCACCGCTCACCGTGGCGAAGGCCTCGCCGAACAGGGGGCTCAGGAACATGTTGGCAGCCCCGGCCCGGAAGGTCTGGATCGACAGCCCCATCCCCTTCATGATCTCCAGGCCGTGCTGCAGGGCGAACACGATCCCTTCCTGGGCCGCCCGCATCAGGTGGGCCCGGCTGTGCCGGTTCAAGTCCAGGCCGTGCACCGAAGCCCCGGGGTTGCGATTGCCGAGGGTCCGCTCGGCCCCGTTGCCGTAGGGCAGCACCAGGAGCCCGTCGGAGCCTGCTGGCGCGGCCGCGGCCAGCTCGTTCATCTGGTCGTAGGACAGCATGTGCTCCTCCGAACCGGTCGTGTGGTGCCGGAGCCAGCTGTTCAGGATGGCCGTGCCGTTGACGCACAGCAGGGTGCCGTAGCGCCGCGCCCCCTCGGCGTGATTCACGTGTACGAAGGTGTTGACCCGGCTCTCCGGGTCGTAGGCCGGGCGGTCGCCCACCCCGTACACCACGCCGGAGGTCCCCGCCGTGGCGGCCACCTCCCCGGGCTGGAGCACGTTCAGGGAGAGGGCGTTGTTGGGCTGATCCCCGGCCCGGTAGCTGACCGGGGTCCCGGCGGGGATGCCGAGCAGCTCCGCGCTCTCCGGGCTCACTTCCGCCTGCGGGGCGAAGCTCGGGACCACCGGCGGGATGAGTGATTCGGCGAGCCCGTAGTGCTCGAGCAGGAAGCGGGCCAGGCCACCCTCGACAAAATCCCACAGAATGCCCTCTGACAGCCCCGAGGGGGTGGTCTGCATCTCCCCGGTCAGGCGGTAGGCGATATAGTCCCCTGGGAGCATGATCCGGTGGACCTTGGCGAAGACCTCCGGCTCGTTCTCCCGTACCCAGCGCAGCTTCGAGGCGGTGAAGTTGCCGGGGGAGTTGAGCAGGCGCTCGAGACAGCGCTCCCGGCCCAGGGCCGCAAAGGCCTTCTCGCCGATCTCCACGGCCCGGCTGTCACACCAGATGATGGACGGCCGCAGCACCCTGCCCTCCCGGTCCAGGCAGACCAGCCCATGCATCTGGTAGGAGATGCCGACCGCCGCCGTGTCCTGCAGAGCCGGGCCCGCCGCCTGCCGGATCTCCGCGGCCGCGTTGCGCACATGCTCCCACCATACTTCCGGGTCCTGCTCGGCCCACCCCGGTCGGGGCGCCTGGATCGCCAGCTCCCGCTTCGGCGAGCTCGCCGAAGCCACGACTCGGCCGGTCGCCGCCTCCAGCAGGGCCGCCTTGATGGAAGAGCTGCCCACGTCGAAGCCCAACAGGTAATTGCCCATGTCCATGCCTCCTCGCAGCGCCACCCATGATAGGGGCTTGCGCCCGGCAGCGCAAGGCCGGCAGCGCAAGGCCGGCAGCGCAAGGCCGGTCGCCCAAGAATGGCAACGCAAGCTTGCCCCGCCGGCGCTTCCCCCGCGCCACCTCCCGCGCTATAATCCCCCCGCCATCAGGAGGAGCAAATGAGACGCATACTGGCCTTTGGTTGTCACCCCGACGACGTCGAGTTCATGGCCGCGGGCACCCTGGCCCTGCTGGTCGGGAGGGGCTGGGAGGTGCACGTGGCCACCATGACGGGGGGAGAGGCAGGCTCCGCCACCCTGAGCAGCCAGGAGATCCGGGAGATCCGACTGCAGGAAGCCGCCCGGGCCGCTGCGGTGATCGGCGCCCATTATCACTACGCCGGGGGCAAGGACCTGGAGGTGGAGTACAACCAGCACTACCGGCAGTTGGCGGTCCGGGTCGTGCGGGAGGTGGATCCGGACGTGGTGCTGACCCACTACCCCGTGGACTACCTGATCGACCACGAGGAGACCTCCCGGCTGGTGCGCAATGCCGCCTTCATCGCATCGGTGCCGCTCTTCGACTGCGGCCTTCCCCTGAAGGTGACGGGCAGGATCCCGCACCTGTACTACTGGAACGCCATGAACGGGATCGACAACTTGGGGCGTCCCATTCCGGTTCAGTTCGGCGTCGATGTCGGTTCCGTGATGGAGACCAAGACCCAGATGCTGGCCGCTCATGCCTCCCAGCGGGAGTGGCTGCAGTTCATCAACAAGTTCGATGCATACCTGGAGGAGATGAAGAAGCTGGCGCAGAAGCAGGGCGCCCTGATCGGGCGGCCCTGCGCCGAGTGCTTCGTCCAGCACGTGGGCAACGGTCACCCCACCGACAACCTGCTGCGCGAGGCTCTGGGGGAGCTGGCCGTCGAAACCGCCGGCTGAGCTCAGCGCTGGACGGACCCGCGGCTTCGCTCCCGGTATCCCGGGGCTGTCAGAGATTCAGGATCCCGCTGCCGAGGAACTCCTCGATCATGAGGGTGGCCGCGCCCCTGGCCGCCGCACCGGCGCCGAGCCGGCTCGTCAGGATCCCGGTGCGCTGGGTGATCGAGTGGATTCCCCGGAGGCGAACGGTCCTCACGATTCCCTCGATCAGGTGATCCCCGAAGTGGTCCACGACCTCGCCGCCCAACAACACCACCCCCGGGTCGAAGATGTTCACCAGGTCCGCGATCCCGGTACCGATGTTCTCCCCCAGGCCGTGCACGACCATGTTGGCCAGCTTGTCGCCCGCTTCGGCAGCCGCCTCGACGTGCTCCAGGCCGAGCTCGGCTTCCCCCTTCTCCCGCAGGATGCTGTACACGTTGGCCCCGATCAGCTCCCGCACCGAACGCAGGATCGCCTCCCGGGAAACCAGGGCCTCGAGGCACCCTCGGTTGCCGCAGTTGCACAGGGGACCGTCGTGTCGGATGGTGATGTGCCCGAACTCACCGGACAGCCCGTTCTTACCCCTGTAGAAGCGATTGTCCAGCACGATCCCGGCGCCTACCCCCCTTCCCACGTACAGGAAGAGGAAGGTGTCCAGCTGCCGCCCCTGACCGTATCGCTTCTCCGCCAGGGCCAGGCACCGGACTCCATCGTCCAGCATGACCTTGCAGCCCAACCCGGCCTGCAGCTGCTCCACCAGCGGCAGGTTCTCCCACCCCGGCAGGTTGGGACAGTACAGCACCACCCCCTCCCGGGCGTTGATCACGCCGGCCACACCGATGCCGAGTCCCAACAGCCGCCCGTGCTCGCCCCGGGCCAGTGCTTCCATGGAGGTCGTGAGTTCGGTTCGGATCCGCTCGAGAACCGCTTGCGGGTGGTTGTCCGCCAGGGGAAGAGTGCGTTCATGCAGCACCGTGCCCTCCAAGTCGACTGCGCAGATCTGCATGACCCCGGGCTCGACGTTGATGCCCACCGCGTGCGCAAACTTGGGCTCCAGGCACAGGGCCTGGGCCTTCCTGCCCCTTCGCGACGCCTCCGGCCTCTCCTGCTCGATCATGCACTCCAGGATGACCCCCTCCTGCAACAGAGAATCCAGGAGGCGCTTGGTGGTGGACATGCTGAGCCCGGACACGACGGCGGCCTCGCGCCGCGTCAGGGGCGCCCGGTCCCGGACGATGTTGAGGAGCACCCTGCGGTTGCGGTCCGCATTATCGATGTGGCTGAAGCCGGTCTGGTCGGTCACCCCTCCCCCGTTCGCCCGCAGGACCAGTGTACGGAGAACCGCCGCGGCAGTCCATTAGGCCTATGGTGGACCCAATTATACCGCAGGCGCCGGGAGATTTGCAAGCGTTCTGCCAAGCTCTCGAGAATCGGCGCTTGACAGCTCGGAGAAATCGGCTTAAAGTGGACAAAAAGGCGTTACCCAGACCGACTGGTGTGGTTGACGCGCTCTCAAGTCACAAGGAGGAACTCATGGCCAGAAAGAGCGTTCTCGCGATCGCGATTCTCCTCCTGGCTGCCGCCCTTTCGTTCGCCGGCGGCGCCCAGGAGGCGGAAGCGGGCGCCCGCCTGCAGTTTGCCAGCTGGATGGTGGCGGAGGAGTCCGGAGGCGAGGTCTGGCTCCCGGAGCGCATCGCGTATTGGGAGACCCAGCATCCCGGCGTCAAGGTCGAAATCGTCCCGCTCGCCTGGGAGGACACCCCGAACAAGGTAACCCTCCAGATCCAAGGCAGGAACGCGCCGGACGTGTTCACGATCGAGAGCCTCTGGCTCGGCAAGTTCGCTAAGATGCCCGGGGCAGTGGTGGATCTGAACTCCTACATGGACTCCGCCTTTACCTCCCAGCTGGTGCCGGCCTACAAGGGCGGCGAGATGGACGGCAAGATGGCCGGTTTGGTCTGGAACCCCAATCCCTGGGTGCTGGTCTACAACAAGGCCCTTGCTGCCAAGGCCGGCGTGAGCGGGAGCCCCAAGGACCCGGCCGACTTCCTGAGGCAGGCGCAGGCGATTCATGCCGCGACCGCAGAGTACGGTGCCGGGCTCATGCTGGGCATCGACGAGTACTCCGCCGACACCCTTCATATCCTGCTGTGGCCCAACGGCGGCGACATGCTCGACGCCTCTCTGGAGCCCGCGGTCACCTCTCCCGGGACCGTGCGGACCGTCCGGCTGATCAAGGACATGGTGGACGCGGGAGTCGTCCCCTTCGGCGAGGCCGTCCGGGACCTGCGGACCCTGTTTTCAACCGGCCGGGTCGCCTACATCTTCGAGGGGCCCTGGATCGCCGGTGTGCTGGACGGCCAGGGCATGAGCCGCGAGGACTGGACCGTGGCCCCGTGGCCGGGAGACGTGCAGCCGGCCTCGCACATCCTGTGCCTGGCGGAGCAGTCCCAGAACAAGGAGCTGGCCTGGGAGCTGATCAAGTTCATCGTCACCGACGAAACCACGACCCTGGAGTACTTCAAGAGGACGGGGCTCATGCCGCTGGTCAAGAGCCAGTACCAGAATCCGGCCTACGACAGCCACTATGCCAAGACCTTCCTGACCCAGATGTCCGCGCTGCGCAATCCCAACGTCTGGGCCTCCCAGAAGAAGTTCGAGCTGGAGATCGCCTTCATGGAAGAGCTGCAGAAGGTCCTGCTGGGAGAGGGCGGCGTGGAAGCGACCATGCGCCAGCTGAGCGAGCGGATGGCCAGGACCCTGGCCGAGTAAGAACTCGGCTGGCCGAGTAAGAACTCGGCTGGCCGAGTAAGAACTCGGCTGGCCGAGTAAGAACTCGGCTGGCCG
>JAFGFV010000077.1 GCA_016930895.1 Spirochaetales bacterium
GCCAGAACCGCCTCCACGTCCACGTCCTGGAGGACCGGGACCGATGCCTCTTTCTTCTGTTCGGTTGGTGCGGAGTCCTTGCGGCGAAGCCTGTCCAGAATGTCGCTGAAGATTCCCCTGGTATTTCCTTTCTCCGAGGTCAGTGACTTGGTGCCGGGGGGCGCTACGGGCCTCGTGGCGCCCCGAGGTTTCAGTATTCCACCGTGTCCGGGGCAGTACAAGAGGTTGGTCAGTGGGGAAGGATGCGAGGTGCCGGCCAAGGGGCCGATCTGCGTTGATCTGTGGCTCCCGCAGGGCGGGTTGCCCTGGCGCTGCAGCCGACCTACCCGCCCGTCGATGCGTCCGATGCTGAACAAGCCACTCGGGACCGTCGGGCGCAACGACTGCTGTCGATGCGTGCTCGAGGCTGACATGTTGGTGCCTGTTGACAGCCTCCTTGACCACATCAGGAGAGAGGTATACGTTCCAAGTAAATGAGCGAACCACTAGATGCCAAGGTGGACCGGAGCGCTCTTTCGATCGGCCGCCTGTGCGATCCCTCCGTCGATAGGGAGTACTGGCGCTCGCGCAGCCCGGCGGAACGCGTTGCCGCGATGGAGCTCATGAGGCGGGTGCTGTATGGCTACGATTCGACTACCGCAAGACTTCAAAGAATTCTTGAGATTGCTCGACGCCCATGAGGTCAAGTACCTGCTTGTAGGTGGATATGCTGTTGGGTACCACGGATATCCACGGGCTACGGCCGACATGGATATCTGGGTGTCGCGAACCGAAGAAAACGCCCGGAAGCTCGTGTGTGTGCTGGAGGAGTTCGGGTTCAGCGACACTGCTGCTGCGGCCCGAGCCTTCACGGAGCAAGATCGGGTGATCCGGATGGGCGTTCCGCCGCTGCGCATCGAGATCATCACTTCTGCCTCTGGGCTGGACTTCGACTCTTGCCACGCGCAGCGGATCGAAGGGGAGCTCGATGGTGTCCGCGTCAGCATCCTCGATCTCGCCGATCTTAGAAGGAACAAGAGGGCGGCGGGACGATCGAAGGATCTGGCGGACTTGGAAGAGCTGCCGTAGCCGCTGGTCCCCTCGAGATCATCAGGCGTCCCTGCCCTTCGCCCCCGGCGTGCTGGACCGTCGAACACCCGGGGTCCTGCCTGCCGGGTCAACCCTTCAGGATGCGGATCACCCGGCGCTCGACCTGGATCTGTCCGGCCGCCTCGA
The DNA here is from genome assembly GCA_016930895.1 of Spirochaetales bacterium. The sequence continues at coordinate 1,216 of JAFGFV010000077.1, forward strand.
GCTGTTTCAAGGCCCGCGTTACGTTGGCCCGGGTCGCACCCACCAGCCCCGCCAGCTCCTCGTGCGACAGGCGTAGCTCCCCCCGGAGGTCTGCGTTCCGCCAGATGGCGCTGCGAAGCCGCTCGACCAGCGGGAGCGACCTCTGTTCCATGAGCTCACCGCTCAGGGCGTCCACGAGCTCCGCCAGCCGGGTGATCACCTTGTACAGCAGCTCCCGGTTCGTGTCGAAGATGTTCCGCAGCGTCTTGACCGGTAGCTGGGCGGCGAGCACCGGCCCCGCGGCCACGACGTCGGCAGTATGCGGCTGCCCGCTGAGCAGCAGGAACCCTACAACCGCCGGGGGATAGAGGATCCGGAACACGACCGGGGTGCCGTCCTCCCAGGACCGGCAGACCTGCGCGCTGCCTTCCAGGAGGAGGGTTAGATGCTCCGGCGAGGAGAGCTCGCGATTGATGAGCTCGCCCCGGTCGAAGTGCCTGAAGGTTGCAGCCGCGGCGATCCTGCTCCTGGTCTCTTCGGGCAGCCCCGAGAAGACGACGTTCTGCCTGAGTCGGGTGTCGAGCAGCAATCGTTCCGGTTCCCGCATCGCTCCGCCTCCACTCCGCCCGCCCGGTATGCCTCCGAGGTGTCTTCGTTGAAGAAGAATTGTAGCACCATCACGGCGACCGCGCACGAAGGGAACCGGCACTACGCCATCTGTTCGCGATGCGGTTCGAGCAGGCCCGCCGGTGCCTCAGGTTCCCGGCGAGCCTGAACCCACGGCGGGGAGGGTCAGTCTTTCAGCGCCCGGGTGTGGATGCCACACTCCCCGCCGCACTTGCTCGTCCCGACCCAGCGTCCCGCCCGTTCGTTGTCCTCGCTACTGATCCGCGTGCAGGGCTCGCACCCCAGGGAGCGGTATCCCTTGGCGTACAGGGGGTTCACTTCCACCCGGTGGAGCGCCAGGTACTGCCACACCTCCCGCTCCTTCCACAGCAGGATCGGGTTGAGCTTGACCAAGCCGCGATCCCGTTCCTCCAGCTCCTGGTAATCGGTGCGGGTTCGGCCCTCCGTGCAGCGCAGGCCCGTCACCCAGCAGCGCACGCCCATCTCCTCGACCGCCCAGCGGGTTGGCTGGACCTTGAGCAGGTAGCAGCAGCGATCGGGATCCGTCCTGTACAGCTCCGGCGGGATCTCCCCGTCGTTCTGGTACACCTGGAGCTCCGGGTAGGCCCGCACTTGCCTTTCCATGAACTGCTTCGTTTCCTTCGGCTTGAAGCGGGTGGTCACGATGAAGCCCCGAATGGCAGGGTTGACGCGCTTGGCCAGGTGCCACACCGCCACGGAGTCTTTGCCCAGGCTGTTGGCCACGACCAGGTCGTCCCCGAACTCCCGATAGGCGTCCTCGATGAGCATCAGAGATCGCTCCACTTTCCTGTCGAAGGTCAATTGATCGGCCAACTCCAACATGGGGATTCTTTCTGCAACGGCTGAGTTCATGCAAGACGCTCCTCTCTGTTCACCAGCGGTCGAACGGAAGGCCTCTGATCGAGCGACAGTATGGAAGAAGCCCGCGATGGCTGTCAAGATGAGCTTTACGGAAAAAATCA
>JAFGFV010000496.1 GCA_016930895.1 Spirochaetales bacterium
AAACCCGACCCTGGTCATGTTCGGGGACGGCAAGGTGCATCCCCCCTACGGGCTGTTCGGGGGCCGGCCCGGCTCCTGCAACCTGGCCTACATCAACGAGGGCCGGGAGGGCCAGCGGGAGCTCAAGGCGAAAGAGTCGGTGCGCCTGGCGAAGGGCGACACCTACACCAGCTACCCCTCCGGCGGCGGCGGCTGGGGCGACCCGCTGGAGCGCGACCCGGAAGCGGTGCGCGCGGACGCCCGCAACCAGATCATTTCCCTGGACAGCGCCCGGGAGATCTACGGAGTGGTGCTCCAGGGGGACGAGTTGAAGGTCGACTACGAGAAGACCCAAGCGTTACGACAAGACAGGAAAGGAGACTGAAAGCGCTATGTCCGAAGCTCGCAAGGTGGCGGTCCTGGGGGCCGGCAATGGAGGGTTCATGGCGGCCGCCGACATGTCGTTGGCCGGCTACGAGGTCGCCCTGTACTCCCGAAACATGGATAAGATTGCCGGAGTCAAGAAGCGGGGAGGAATCGAGGTCCTCGACATCGACTCCAAGCCCACCGGGGAGTTCGGCAAGGTGGCGACGGTGACCGACGACATCGCCGAGGCCTTGAGAGGGGCCCAGGTGATCCTGAATCCGGTCCCCTTTTTCGTGTGCGAGGAGTACGCCCGGCTGGCGGCGCCGCACCTGGAGGAGGGGCAGGTGGTCCTGTACCTGGGCAAGGGCGGGGCCTCCCTGACCTGGGCCAAGGTCCTAAGGGAGATCGGCAAGAAGGAGAAGGTGTACCTGGCGGACTGCAACACCCTGCCCTACGGGGCTTCCCGCAAGGGGGAGGCCCAGGTGCGCCTGGAGAGCCGGACCTTCAACATGATCCTGGCCACCTTCCCGGGCAAGGATGTGGACCACGTGCTTTCCGTGGTGGGCCAGCTGTTCACGAAGGAGAAGGGATACACCCTGCGGCGCGGGCAGAACGCCATCGATTCCATCCTGGTGGACTACAACGCCATAACCCATACCCCGCCGATGATCTGCAACGCGGCGCGCATCGAGCTGGGGGAAAAAGGCTTCTGCCTCTTCGGCAAGAAGGAGAACACCCCGGCGGTGGTGCGCCTGATCGAGCGCATCGACCGGGAGCGCATGGCCATCGGCCGGAAGCTAGGCCTGGAGCAGCATCCCCTAGAAGAGGAGATCCTGATGGTCAACTGGAACCCGAACCGGGAGGACTACGTCCTGCCCCTCTACGATGCCATCCACACCCCCTTCCTGGAGGTCTGCGAGGGGCCCTTCAAGCTGGACACCCGGCACCTGACCGAGGACATTCCGTACGGGCTGGTGACCTACTCCTCCCTGGGCAGGATGCTGGGGGTGCCGACCCCGGTCTCCGATGCGATCATCACCCTCGCGGAGGGGCTTCTGGATCGGGACTTCCGGACGAACGGCCGCACGGTGGAGGCCATGGGGATCGACCCGAAGTGGTCGGTAGAGCAGCTCAAACGCTACCTCCACGAGGGAGCGGTGTAACACAAGCACGGGTAGAGGAGGACAACACATGCAGGATCTGAAAGGGCGCGACCTGAAGGGGATCGCGGATTTTACCAAGGAAGAGATCGAGTTTACCCTGGAGGTCTCCAAGCTCCTCAAGCAGGAGCTCAAGATGGGGCGGCCGCACCGCCTCCTGGAGGGCAAGAGCCTGGGCGGGATCTTCGAGACCCCCTCCACCCGCACCAGCATCTCCTTCGAGACCGCCATGGCGCAGCTCGGCGGCCACATGCTGTGGCTCGACGAGCACCGCCTGTGGGTGGGAGAGGCCGCCGAGGAGGACTGGCACGACACCATCAAGACCATCGACCGCTACCTCGACGGCATCGCCTACCGGGCCATCCGGCGCGAGCGGGTGGAGTCCGCGGCCGAGTACGCGGCGATCCCGCTGATCAACGCCTCCTGCCCGGTGGAGCACCCCTGCCAGGCCCTGGCGGACGCCATGACCATGATCGAGAAGAAGGGCCCGGTGCGGCAGACCAAGGTGGCCTTCTGTTGGGGCTACCGCACGGCCAATCCCCCCGCGGGGCTCACCAACTCGACCATGCTCATGGCCGGGAAGCTCGGTTTCGAGCTGGTCATTGCCTGCCCGGAAGGCTTCGACCCGGACATGGGGATCAAGGCCGCGGCGGAGCGCGAGGCGGCGCTCACCGGCGGGAGCATCAAGATCGTGCGGTCGTACGAGGAGGCGGTCAAGGACGCGGACTTTATCAACGTCTACTCCTGGGTGTCTCCCGAGGTCTTTGCCAAGGGGTTGGAGACCCACTTTGCCGGAGACCCGGAGTTCCAGGAAAAGAAGGCCAAGCTCAAGGAGCGGTGGTGCGTCACCGCCAAGACCTTGGCCATGGCGCGCAAGGATACCCAGGTCATGCACTGCCTGCCGGTGTCCCGCAACACCGAGGTCACCGACGAGGTCCTGAACTCGCCCCAGTCCATCATCTTCGACGAGGCGGAGAACCGCCTGCACACCGAGAAAGCGGTCCTGGCCTTGCTCATGGGGGGCTACCGGTAGGCGCGCGGTGTTGCGCTGTGGGGCCCCTCCGTTGCACTATGGACGAGAAGGATCGTTGAGAGGGCAACCGTGGCAATAGGATTCGAAATCGACCCTGAGAAGTGCACGGAGTGCGAGCGCTGCATGGCGGCCTGCTCGCTCGCCAAGACCGGCAGCGTGGCCCTGCGCCAGAGCCGCATCCGGATCCTGCGGCGCTGGCCGCGGACCCCGGGCTTCGAGGTGTGCCGCTTCGACGATTGCCCCGGCCAGCCGTGCATCGAGGCCTGCCCGGTCGAGGCGATCACCAATCGGGGCGGCATCGTGTGGATCGACCGGGAGGCCTGCACCGGCTGCGGGGCGTGCACGGAAGCCTGTCCCTTCGGGGCGATCCTCCAGGACGCCGAAGGCCTGGCCTGGAAGTGCGATTTCTGCGGAGGGGCCCCGGCGTGCGTCGTGGAGTGCGTGACCGGGGCGCTCACGGTCAAGGAGGCCTGAGGGTGGCAAGCTCCATGCGCGACCGGATCATCCGGATCGACCTGGGCAGCCGCGCCGTGAGCGACTGGACCGTGGGGGAGGAGCTCAAGGGGTACCTGGGCGGCATGGGCTACGGCACCCGGATCCTGGTGGACGAGGTGCCGCCGGGGGTCGACCCCCTGGGTCCCGAGAACCTGCTGGTCCTGACGGTGGGGCCCCTGACCGGCACCATGGCCCCGATGCACCCCCAGACCTGCATCGTGACCAAGAGCCCGCTCTCGCACACCATCCTGAACAGCTATGCCGGCGGGTTCCTGGGGGCGGAGCTCAAGTTCGCCGGCCTCGACGGCCTCGTACTGTCCGGGCGGGCTTCGGATTGGGTCCTGATCCTCGTGGACGACGGGCGGGTCAGCTTCCACAGCGCCGAGGAGGTGTTGGGCCGGGGGACCTCGGAAACCGAGGCCTATATGAAGAAGCTCTTCGGCCCGGACGTGCGCACCCTGTCCATCGGGAAGGCCGGCGAGAAGGCCGTGGCCATGGCCTCGATCTTCTCCGAAACCCGGGTGTTCGGGCGGGGAGGGGCGGGGGCCGTGCTGGGCTCCAAGCGGGTCAAGGGCATGGCGGTGCGCGGCACCCAGGGGCTGGAGGTGGCCCGCCCCGGGGAGTTCGCCGCCCTGGTGGCGGAGAACATGGAGCTGATCCGCAAGGCCTGCGCCGAGGAGTACAACCTGGTGGGGATGTTCTCCCGGGTCGGCACCGGCGCCGGGATGGGCCTGGTCAACGGGCGGGGAGGGCTGCCCACCCGCAACCACGAGTACGGAAGCTTCGCCCAGGCGGCCGAGATCGACGGCTACGCGTACGCCAAGCGGCTGTATACCCGCGCCATCGCCTGCTACGGCTGCCCCGTGCACTGCGGCATGCTCCACACCTTTCAGCGTGCCGACGGTTCGCAGTCCTGGCTGCGGGGGCCCGAGTACGAGACCATGTACTCCCTGGGCTCCGACCTGCTGAACGGCGATCCCATCACCCTGGCGGAAGCCAACCAGATCTGCGAAGAGTACGGCATGGACACCCTGACCACCGGCGCTACCGTGGCCTGGGCCCTGGAGATGGCCGAGGAGGGCCTGCTTCGGGAACCGGCGCTGCCCCTGGCCTTCGGCAGCCGCGAGGCGATCCTCGGGCTGCTGCACCGGATCGGCGAGCGGCAGGGCATCGGGGACCTGCTGGCCGAGGGGCCCAAGCGCGCGGCGGAACACCTGGCCGCGGGAGCCGCGGCGGGGTTGCCCCTGTCGGCGACCTTGGGGCGGGCCATGCAGGTCAAGAACTCGGGGTTTGCCGCCTGGATGCCCCGGCGCATGAAAGGCACCGGCCTGGCCTTTGCCACCTCCAACCGCGGGGCGTGCCACAAGCGGGCGCCGATCGGGGCGGAGATCACCGGCCAGATCGACATGGGCACGACCCAGGGCAAGGCCGCCCTGGTCAAGCAG
>JAFGFV010000497.1 GCA_016930895.1 Spirochaetales bacterium
CACGGTCAACTACACCTACCGCGGCAAGGAGCGGCGCGATGGCCTGGAGCTGGATGTGATCGACATCCGCTACACCGTGTTCCACCGCCTGCCTGCCTACGGCGGCAGGGCAGGCCTGGTGCCGGTGCGGATCACCGGGGAGTCGGTGCAGACCTACTACTGGGACAACGAGCGCGGGCAGCCGCATTCCTACCGGGAGAGCTTCGACTTCATCTTCTACCTGTCCAGCGGCAGCGCCGTCGAATACGTGGGAGTCGCCGAAGGGCGCATGGTGGAGTCGGCGCCACTGGACCGGGAGAAGGTGGCCGAGGAGATCGGCCGCGAGCTCGAACAAAAGGGGGTACAGGACACCACGGTGCGGCCCGACGAGGAAGGGGTTACCGTGACCCTCCAGGACATCCAGTTCGCCCCCAACTCGGCGGAGCTGCGGGATTCGGAGAAACAGAAGCTCCAGGCGATCGGCTCGATCCTCCGTCGCTACCCGGAGCGGGACATCCTGGTCACCGGGCACACGGCCCGGGTGCCCGGGTACACCGAGGAGGACCACCAGAGCCTGTCCGAAGCCCGGGCCGCGGCGGTGGCCGACTACCTGCTGCGGATCGGAGCCGTCAGGGAGACCCAGACCGCGACCCGGGGAAAAGGCTACCGCGAGCCCGTGGCGGACAACGCCACCGAAGCCGGCCGGCGCCTGAACCGGCGCGTGGAGATCACGATCCTGGAGAACTAGAAGAAGCGGCTCTGCGGAGTGGCACTCCCATCCGCTACTTCTCGGCATCCTGCTGCAAGGCCTTCAGGGTATCGACGATGCCCAAGTCCTCCTTGAGATCGCACAGCGGCCGCAGCTGCCCGTACACGTACCGCCAGTCCAGCCGCCCCCGCTGTCTGACCACGATGCCTTCGATGTCCGCCCAGTCCCGGCGTCGGTCCGCGAAGGCCTTGAGGACGATGAGATCCTCTGCGCTGCAGGTTCGCAGCTCGATCTCCGGCAGAAACCGGAAGGAAGAGGCACGCTGCACCAGCAGGGCTTCGAAAGGCAGCCCGCCGAGAGAGATGTCGATGCCTATTCCCGACTCGGACACGAGCAGCACTCGGTTCCGCAGCGCAAAGGCCTCCGCATCCTCGATTCTCGGCTGGTATCGGCCCAGCAGCTCGCTCACGAATTGCGGCTCTTTGCCGAAACCCGTCAGCAGCGTGCAATCGACGTCCTGGGTAACCCTGGGCTCCCCCCATCGCTGCAGGGCCACGCCGCCGATGAAGCAGAACCGCCATTCTCGCTCGAGCAGAAAGCTCTGCAGGCCCGCAGCCACCTGGAAGAGATCGATCACTGGCGCAGTTTGCCGAACCAACGCTGCTGTTCTACCAGCCCGGAGGCAGGCCGCAACGACGAGTGAAGGCGGGCGGACGCGAAGGCCCCGGCCAGGCGCATCAGGGCCTCTTCCGTGGAAATCCTCCGCAGTTCCGATCTGCGCAGCTCCTGCAGCCGGTCCCCTGCCCGCCGCCAGCATTCCGCCCAGGCGCGCCCTGCGGCGCTCTCATGCCTCATGGTCTCGTCCTCTCGATCAGTATACCCCGGCGGGCGCGCACGAGTCCACGCCGGAGCTGTCCACGCGGAGCGCACCAGCATTTCTGGAGTCGCCGCCGTCGTGCGACAGGCTGCCCCCGGGGCCCGTTCCCCCTGCCACCGCTTGAGCAGCACGCCCATCCGGCCTACACTGGCCGGCGATGCACCAGGAGCAGGATTACGGGCGGCGCAGGGCCCTGACCTTTCTCACCTTCGGGATCTTGAGCTTCGGCTTTTCCGGGGTGCTGATCAAGCTGTGCCGTTTCCCTTCGCCCGTGGTGGCTTCGTTCCGGATGATCCTGGCCGGTGCGGTGCTCACCCCGTTCTGCATCCCGGCCTGGCGGCGTCTGCTGGGTCAGCGAGGAGTCACGGAGGTCATGATCCTGCTCGTGCCGGGAGTGCTGCTGGGCCTGCATTTTCACGCCTGGGTGGCGGGGCTCAAGCTGACCAGCGTGGCGAGCGCCACTTTCATCTTCTCGATCAACCCGGTGTTCTTCGCCTTGGGCGAGCGCTTCCTCCGCCGTCGGAGGGTCCCGCCGCATGCCCTGGTATCCCTGGCCCTGGTGGTGGCCGGAGCCGGCTGGCTGCTGTTCGCGAAGCAGGAGAGCCAAGGCGGGACCCTGGGCGACGGCGGGAGCCTGTACGGTGACCTCCTATGCCTGGTAGCGACGCTGCTGTTCGTGGTCTACCTGTTCGTGTCTCGATGGGTGACGCAGAGCTCACCGCAGAGGGGCGGGCCCGGCGCCGGGACCTCTCCCTTCCGGGTACCCCACCACCTGTACATCCACATCGTCTACCTCGGCGGCGGGCTGGCCACTCTTCCTCTCGCTCTCGTGGGGGGGCAGCTGGGAGGGGTGAGCCTGGGGGACGGCGCCTCGGTCCTGGCCCTGGTCGGGCTGGCCTTGTTCCCGACCCTGATCGGGCACACGGCCAACAATTACGGGGTGCGTTTCCTGCCGCCTCTGACCGTGTCGTTTTTCACCCTGGCTGAGCCGGTCCTGGCCACGATCGCGGCCGCCCTGATCTTGGACGAGATCCCGGGCCTGCGGGAGCTGCCGACCTACGCCCTGTTCCTGGCCGCCACCGTGTGCTATCTGGTGCGCTCCCGGGGCAGACCCCTGGACGAGCTGCCGACGCCCCGGTCCCGGAGGACTACTTCCGGTCGAAGAACGGACTCTTCCCGCTGACCGACAGGGGGATTCCCCAGGCGATCCGCACCTCGTCGCCGAGGGTCTTGAGGTTGAGGGCGGCCCGGCCGGCG
>JAFGFV010000078.1 GCA_016930895.1 Spirochaetales bacterium
GCCACCGAGCAGCCGGTGGCCCTGGACCTGCGGATCATCATCGCCGCCCTCAAGATCTCCAACGACCTGGAGCGCACCGGCGATTACGCCAAGCACCTGGCCACGGTGGCCACGGTGGTGTCCCGGGACATCGTGCAGAAGTCCCGTCCGGAGGTCCTGGAGATGGCGGAGACCGCCAACGCCATCCTGCGGGAGGGGCTCCAGGCATACCTCAAGCAGGACGTCGAGCTGGCCCGAAACGCCAAAGCCCGGGACGACGCGGTCGACCGGACCTACATGCAGCTGTTCCAGGAGACCATCGAGTCCATGAAGCAGCGCCCCGACACGATCCAGTCCGCCGTCGCGGTGCTGTTCGTGTCCAAGTACCTCGAGCGCCTCGCGGATCACGCCACCAACGTGTGCGACGAGGTCATCTTCGTCTGCACGGGGGCCCGCAAGGAGTGGCTGGCCTGACGGTCATGGCGGCGAAGCACATCGTGGTCGTCGAGGACGACGAGCCCATCGCGGAGCTGATTCGCCACAATCTCACCCGAGGGGGATTCCGGGTCACCTGCCTGGCCTCGGGGGAGAAGCTTCTCCTTCGTGCCGCCGTCGAGCCGCCGGACCTGATTCTCCTGGACCTCATGCTGCCGGGGGCCGACGGCCTGGAGATCTGCCGGCTGCTCCGGGAGGGCGAAAGCACCCGGGAGGTCCCGATCATCATGGTCACCGCCCGGGGCGAGGAAGCGGACATCGTCCGGGGCCTGGAGTGCGGGGCCGACGACTACGTGGTCAAACCCTTCAGCCCCCGGGTGCTCCGGGCCCGGGTCGACGCGGTGCTGCGCCGCCGGGCGCGCGCCCGGGGAGAAGGCGCGGTGGCGGGGGAGGTCATCCGCTTCGGCGAGCTCAGCCTGGACACCGCGAGGCACCGGGTGGAGCTTTCCGGGCAGCCGGTGGAGTTGACCCTGACCGAGTTCGGGATTCTGAGGCACCTGCTCCGCCAGCCCGGCAGGGTCTACAGCCGCTCCCAGATCGTGGAGGCGGTGCGGGGCGGCGAGTACCACGTCACGGATCGGGCCGTGGACGTGGCGGTGTTCGGCCTGAGAAAGAAGCTGGGCGCCGCCGGCAGGCTGGTGGAGACCGTGCGGGGGGTGGGATACCGGCTGCGGGAGGATGATTCGACCGCGTCGCCCCGTGGGAACCGCGCCGACCCCCGGCCGGGCAAGGCGTTCTCATGACCCGCTCCCGCAGACTGGTGGGCGTGATCTACGCAAGCTTCTTTGCGGTATTCGCCGCAGCCCTGGCGGCCTCCCTCCTGTTCACGGTGCTGTCCTTCAGGCCCTACCTGTACCGCCTGAGGACCGCCGACCTGGAAGAACGCGCCCGACTGATCGAGCCCCAGATCGCCCCCCTGCTGCAGCTCCCCCTGGGGGCGCAGCTGCAGGAAGCCGACGCCCTCTGCGTCGAGCTCGGCAGACGCGGCGGCTTCCGGGTCACCCTGATCCTGCCGGACGGGACCGTGGTCGGGGACTCCGACCGCGACCCCTCCGAAATGGAGGATCACGGCACCCGGGCCGAAGTCCTGCAGGCCCTGCGCGGCCAAGTCGGCGTGCAGGTCCGCCACAGCGCCACCCTGGGTCGGGAGATGCTCTACGTGGCCCTGCCCGTGCGGCGGGCCGAGGCGATCGCCGGCGTGCTGCGGGTTTCGCTCCCGAGGCTGTCGGTGGAGGACGCCCTGCGGGACTGGCGGACGGCCAGCCTGTGGGTCGGGCTGGCCGCCCTGCTGGCCGGGGCGGCCCTGGTGGCCCTGCTGTCGCGGCGGATAGCCCGCCCGATCGGAGAGCTCCGCAGGGGCGCCGACGAGGTCCTGGCGAGGGGGCTGGAGGAACGCCTGCGCCTGCCGCGGTTCGTCGAAACCAACGCCATCGCCGAGGCCCTGAACCGTCTGGACGACCTCCTGGAGGAGCAGGCTCGAACCGTGACCCGCCAGCAGAGCCAGGAGCAGGCGATCCTCCGCAGCATGAGCGAGGGGGTCCTGGCCATCGACCCGGACAGGCGCGTGATCAACCTGAACGAGGCGGCGGCTCGCATGCTGAAGGTTCACCTGGATGACGCTCTCGGTTCCCGGATCGAGGAGGTCGTGCGGGTCCCGGCGCTCCTGTCCTTCATCGAGCGGACCATGGCCGAGGAACCCTCCCCACCCGCCGGGCAGACCATCGTCCTGTATCTCGACGAGCCCCGGTCGATACAGGCCCAGGGCACCGCTCTCCGGGGGCCCGAGGCCGGCGTCCTGGGGTACCTGGTCGTGCTGAACGACGTGACGCACCTGCGCCGCCTGGAGCGCCTGCGCAGCGAGTTCGTGGCCAACGTCTCCCACGAGCTGCGCACCCCGATCACGACCATCAAGGGCTTCGCCGAGACCCTCCTGGAGGAAGGCCTTGAAGACCGGGAGGAGGGCCTGCGCTTCCTGGGCATGATCGCCCGGGAGAGCCACCGGCTGGAATCCCTGGTCGAGGACCTGCTCAGTCTGGCCCGCATCGAGCACGAGGGAGAGCGCCGGGAGATCCTGTTCGCCCGGGGCACGGTCGGGCCCGTCCTCAGGCAGGCCGTGGAGACCTGCGCGGAGGCGGCGGAGCAGGCAGGAGTGACGGTGGAGCTCCGGTGCGCGGAGGAGCTGGAAGCCGAGCTCAACCCTCTGCTCCTGAAACAGGCCCTGGTCAACCTGATCGACAACGCGGTCAAGTTCTCCCGCCGGGGAGGGAAGGTCGAGGTGCGCTGCCGGGGCGCGGGCGGGGAGATCCTGCTGGAGGTGTGCGACGAGGGGCCCGGGATCGCCCCGGAGCACCTGCCCCGGTTGTTCGAGCGCTTCTACCGAATCGACAAGGCCCGCAGCCGCTCCCTGGGCGGCACCGGTCTGGGGCTGGCCATTGTCAAGCACATCGCCGCAGCCCACCGCGGACGCGTCGCCGTGGAGAGCGTTCCGGGCAAGGGGAGCACCTTCTCGATCATCCTGCCCGCTGCACCAGCCGGCCGCTGAGCGGATCCCAGCGGCGCCGGCGCCACCACCACGGTCACCGCGTTGACATCCGACCCCCC
>JAFGFV010000498.1 GCA_016930895.1 Spirochaetales bacterium
CGCGGGAGCCCAACGTCTCAGAGTTGCGCGCTCGGAAGCCGAATCCCTTGACAGCCCCACTGGCATCCCATTAGATGGAGGGGCATGACCTACCACCCCATGCGCTTCGATCCTGCGTACCGGCCCTTCGTGGATTCCGTGAGCATCTATGTGCTCCCGCTGTCCGCTGACCCCACACGCTACCGGGTCCTCTCCCCCTCCGGGCTGCACAGCAAGCTCCTGGACCTTGCCGTCCAGGACAAGCTCAGCATCCGGCAGTACCGAGGCTGCCCGCCCGAGGCCGCGTCCGCGGTCAAGGAGGAGCTGTTGCGGTTCTGCGGTCGTGGGGCCGAGCGGTACGCGACGCGGCTGGAACGCTCCACTACCCTCGGCGTGGCCCTGGCAGCCCTGGGGGTCATCAACCTGGTCGTTCCGGACCCTCTGCCCGTGGCCGACGAGCTGCTGATGATCCTCGGCGGCGGCGCCCTGGCCTGGTCGGGGTTGAGCCGCAGGCGCAGGAACCTCCTTCCTCTCCGCGCCAAGGCCGAGACGGCAGAGGAACGGCTTCGGGCCCTGGCGCCGGTGGACGACGCGCTGGTGGGGCGCATCTTCGCCGCCGTCAAGGCCAGGACAGCGCCGGAGCTGCCGGATCCGGGGGTACGCCAGATAGACCTGGTCGAAGCCGAAGCCGCCTGGCTGGTCGAGCACCTGGACCTGCGCTCCGTCGTGGCGGACGGAGAGGCGACCCCGGCCGAGCTGCGGGAGCTCCGGGAGGCGCTGGAGGACGGATTTCCGCTGGGCCGGGTCCGCGTCCTGGAACGCCGCCTCCGCGCGAACCCGCGACACCGCGCGACGCGGCGCGCCCTCGACAGGCTGGCCGAGCGCTGCGGGATCTCCCGGGAGGTTTTGGGCGTGTACGGGGAGTTTTCCAGGATCGCAGCCGAGATCCTGGAGGAGTAGTCGGGATCCCCGCGCCGGCCGGGGATTACTGCCCGGGCTGCACCTCCACGTGGTACAGCAGGTTGTGCGGCCGGTCCGGGTCCTGCCCCGCCGCCATGGACTTGTAGTAGGCCAGGAACTGCAGGGCCGGCATGAGGAGCACGTCCCGAACCCCCTCCGGCAGGCCGCTGCCCAGCTCGAGCAGGTAGTCGGAGTGGGCCTCGAACCCCGCCGCCCGCTCGGACAGAACCCAGACCTTCCCGCCCAGGGACTTCATGTTGCGGGCCAGGGTCAGGTCGTACGGTCGGCCGGCTTCGGAAACCAGCAGGGCCACGAGCATGCGCGGGTCTACGTTGGACATGGGGCCGTGCTGGTAGTCCAGGCTGACGTAGGAATCGGAGGGCAGCAGGACCATCTCCTTGATCTTGAGTTGGGCCTCCCGGGCCAGTCCGTACAGCCCGCCGCTGCCCACGAAGGCGTACTTGCCGATCTCCGGGTCCCGGCTGACCGCCCTGCCCTGCTCCTCGAACTCCTCCACACGGGCCCTGTAGAGCTCGGGAAGGGGCGCGTAGTCCTCCAGCCCCCGCCCGCCGGGGCGGCACACCGCGGCCAGGCACTGCCCCGCCAGGACCATGGACGTGAGGGAGCGGGTGGTGGTGACGCTCCGTTCCCCGGCCTCCGCCAGCACCAGGGCCTCCGACCCCTCCCTGGCCATAGGGCTCTCGGCGAAGCAGGTGATCGCCAGGGTCGCGCAGCCGCGGGCTGCCAGGGTCCGGAGCGCCTCGACGCTCTCGGTCGTGCTGCCGGAGCGGGAGATTACCACCCCGAGGGTCCGCCGTTTCGGGTGGAGGAACATCTGCGGGTGCAGGAACACGTCCGACGCCTGGACCGCTCGGCAGGTCTTGCCCAGGGTCGCCTGCGCGAAGGGCGCCGCCGCATGGGAGATGTTGAAGGCGGAGCCGCAGCCGCAGAACACGATCTCCTCCGCGGGCTCCACCAGGGCCCGCAGCGCTCCAGCCTTCGCCTCAATCCGCCGCAGCACCCCTTCCCAGGCCTCCGCCTGAGAGCGGATTTCCCGCAGGGTGTGCTGTCCCCGCTCGCCCGTTTCCTTCATGTCTCACCCTCCAGATCGACGATTGCCCTAGTTATCGCGGCCGCTCACGAGTCCCGGCCAGCCGCGCCCGCAAGCCCGCCCTTACGCAGCTGTTCACGCGGCGGCAGCCCGAGGAAGGAGACCGCGAGGGCCCCCAGGCGGTTGCCCGCCGCCACCGCCTGCTCCGGGGTCGAGCCGCCGCACAGGGCATGCAGGAACCCGGCATCGAAGCAGTCCCCCGCGCAGGCGGGGTCGAGCGGGGCCGCCACCCTCGTCGCGGGAGAATGGGAGATCCCCCCGTCCTGCCACAGCCAGGCGCCGGCCGAGCCCTCCTTGGCCACGATGCCGAAGGGTGCCCCGCCGGCGGCGCGCGCATCCCCCGGGGTCCCATGGGTCCGAGGAGCGCCCCGGGTGTTCCGGCGGGCATCCCGGCGTGCATCGCGGCGCGCTTCCCGGCGAGCATCGCGCATGCGGTTTCCGAGCCGGCCGAGAGCCCCCTGCAGCTCTCCGACGCCGGCCAGGCCGCAGGCCTCGGAGGCGTTGGGCAGGAGCCAGTCCAGGTACGCAAGCCCCGCCCCGAGCTCTCCCAGCTCCCAGAGACCCTCCGGATCGTGCCCCGGGTCGAGGGAAGTGGTCATGCCCGCCCGCTTGGCCCGCGCCAGGAGCCCCGGGACGGATGCCCTGAGCCGCCGCTGGAGAAACAACGAGGCCAGGTGCAGGTGGGCCCCCCGGCGCAGGTAGCCCTTC
>JAFGFV010000499.1 GCA_016930895.1 Spirochaetales bacterium
CCGACCCCAAGAACAAGGTCATCATCACCCGCGCCGGAGACGCACTGCGCAATCTCGGGGACCTCGAGAAGGCGGAGGAGTACTACCATCGCGCCCTGAACATCGAGTTCGACATCTACGCCGTGATCGGGCTGGCGTTGATCAGCAAGCTGCGGGGCGAGCACCCGAAGGCCATCGAGTCCCTGAGCGGGCTGCTGGCCCAGAACCCGCGCAACCACCGCCTGGTGATCGAGATCGCTGACTGCCACATGAAGCTGGGCAACAACCAGGCAGCCATCGAGACCCTCTCGCGCTTCCTGCGCGCCGGGGGCAAGAACGCGTACATCTCGGAGCTGCTCAAGAGCCTGCAGAAGCACCCGCAGCCATGATCCCGCTGGCGGGTCTGCTTCCGGCGGAGCTTTCCGCTCGTCTGGAGCTGACCCCCGCGTACCGAGGCCGCCAGCTCTTCGAGTGGATCCACAGCCGGCTGGTCTTCTCCTTCGCCCAGATGACCAACATCCCGGAGCCGGTCCGGGAGGCCCTGGCCGCGCGGGCCAGTGTGCTGACCCTGGAAAGCGGTCCGAGCGTGCGGGCCCCCGACGGCACCGTCAAGTTCCGCTTCACCCTGCCGGATGGGCCGGCCGTCGAAGCCGTGCTCCTGCAGGACCGGGAGGGGCGTCACACCGCCTGCCTGTCCACCCAGGCGGGCTGCGCCATGGGCTGCCGTTTCTGCCGCACCGGGCAGCTGGGCCTGGTCCGCAACCTCCGGGACTACGAGATCGTGGAGCAGCTGCTCCTGCTGAGGAGCACCCTGCGCGGCGCGGGCGAGCGGGTGGACAGTGTGGTGTTCATGGGCATGGGGGAGCCCCTGGCCAATCTGGATGCCCTGCGCCGGGCGGTCACGGTGCTCACCCATCCGGCCGGGAGCGGTATGAGCCTGCGGCGCCTGACCATCTCCACCTGCGGGCTGGTCCAGGGAATCCTGGAGCTCGCGGAGTCCGGCCCGCACACCCGGCTGGCCGTGTCCCTGGTCAGCGCCGACCCGCGCGTCCGTGAGCAGCTCATGCCGGTCGCAGCGGCCAATCCCCTCCCGGCCCTCCGCCGCGCCCTGCTGCGCTTCCAGGGGGCCACGGGCAAGCGCCTGACCCTGGAGATCGTGCTTCTGCAAGGGATCAACGACCGCGAGGAGGACGTGGAGGCCCTGCTAGGGTTTCTGAGCGGGGCCGGCTCCGCAGATCAGCCGCTGCGGGCCCTGGTCAACCTGATTCCCTGGAACGAGGTGCCGGGCATGACCTACCGGCGCCCCTCGGCGGCACGGGTGACCTGGTTCGAGCAGCGTCTGCGGGAGGCCGGGGTGAAGGTGGCGGTCCGGGCCTCCCGGGGCGGCGCGGTGGCCGGTGCCTGCGGACAGCTGGGATAGGGCGGGGAGGGTACATCCCCCGGGAGCGACCCGGCCGCTCCCGCCGGCGGCGCTACTTGCGCTCCTCCAGCACGGCCTTGATGCGCCGCACCCCGGCGGAGGAGGACTGCTCCTTGGTGATCCGGAAGCGCCCGAGCTCACCGGAGCGCTCCACGTGGGGCCCGCCGCAGACTTCCTTCGAGAAATTGCCCACGCTGTACACCTTCACCTTTTCGTCGTAGCGCTCCCCGAACAGGGCGATGGCGCCGGCCTGCCGGGCCTGCTCCAGGGTCATGGTCTGGACGCTCACCGGCAGGTCCCGGCGGATCTGCTCGTTCACGATGTCCTCCACCTTGCGGAGCTGCTCCGGGGTCATCGGCTCGGGGTGGGAGAAATCGAAGCGCAGGCGTTCGGGGGTGATGTTGGAGCCCCTCTGCTGGACGTGGTCCCCGAGGGTCTGCCGCAGGGCCTGGTGAAGAAGATGGGTGGCCGTGTGCAGCCGCCGGGTCATCTCCGTGGAGTCGGCCAGCCCGCCCTTGAAGACCTGCTCCGAGCCTCCCCGGGAGGTCTCCTGGTGCTTGCGGTAGGCTTCCTCGAACCCGGGTACGTCCACCGACAGGCCGTGCTCGCCGGCCAGCTCCTGGGTCAGCTCCAGGGGAAAGCCGTAGGTGTCATACAGCCGGAAGGCGACCCGGCCGGGGACCACCGCGCGGGGGTTCTTGAGCAGATTGGGCAGGAGCTTCTCGAACTCGTGCTCGCCCTTCTGGAGGGTGCCCAGGAACTTGGCCTCCTCCCGCTCGAGCTCCGAGAGGATCAGGGCGCTGTTGGCCTCCAGCTCCGGGTAGGTCTCCCGGAAGGTCTCGATGCAGGCCTTGGCCGGGGCCGAGAGGGGGTCCTGCTCCAGGCCGAGCTTGCGGGCGTGGCGGATCCCCCGGCGGATCAGGCGGCGCAGGATGTAGCCCTGCCCGAGATTGGAGGGGGTGATGCCCTTGGGGTCGCCGAGGATGAACACGGCCGCCCGCACGTGGTCGGTCATGATCCGCATGGAGTGGTCCTGCTCGCCGGAGACCCCGTACTCGTACCCGCTCTGCCCCTGGATCGCCTCGATGATCGGGCGAAAGGTCTCGATCTCGTACACGCTCTTGCGGCCCTGGAGCATGGCGCAGGTGCGCTCCACCCCCATGCCGGTGTCCACGGTCTTCTGACCCAGGGGCCGGTACCGGCCTTCGCCGGCCTTGTCGTACTGCATGAACACGTTGTTCCAGACCTCGAAGTACTTGCCGCAGGAACAGCCGGGCTTGCACTCCGGGCCGCAGGGAGGCAGCCCCGTGTCGATGAACATCTCGGTGTCGGGCCCGCAGGGGCCGGTCTGCCCGGCGGGGCCCCACCAGTTGTCCGCTCGGCCGAGAAAATGAATCCGCTCCTCCGGGATCCCCAGGGAGCGCCAGATCCCCGCCGCCTCCTCGTCCGGCGGCACCTCCTCGTCGCCCGCGAAGACCGTGACCGACAGGGCGCGGGGATCGAAGCCCAGCCAGCGGGAGGAGGTCAGAAACTCGTAGCTCAGGGAGATCGCTTCCTGCTTGAAGTAGTCCCCCAGCGACCAGTTGCCGAGCATCTCGAAGAAGGTCAGGTGGGTGGTGTCCCCGACCTCCTCGATGTCCCCGGTGCGGATGCAGCGCTGCACGTCCACCAGCCGGCGGCCGGCGGGATGCGGCTCCCCGAGGATGTAGGGGACCAGGGGGTGCATGCCCGCCGTGGTGAACAGGACCGTGGGGTCGTTTTCCGGAATCAGGGAGGCCCCCGAGATCTCGGCATGGCCGTTGGCGGTGAAATACTCGATGTACTTGGCCTTGAGCTCTTTGGCGATCATGGGGCTGATACTATGGAGAGCACCGGAGAATGTCAATCGAGGCCGTCTCGGCGTCTCTGCCGGCCGCGCCCCCGGCTTCCTCAAATTTCTTGCGTTTTGACCCTACATAAGATACTCTTTTCTCCATAAATCGGGCAGTTGTGATTGTGGAAGCAGGATCCGCAGAACCCCGCCACCGATCAGGAGTGACCATGAAGCGACTCCTCGCCGTATTCCTGTTCGCGTCGGTCCTCGCGCCTCTCTGCGCTCAGGACGCGCCGGTGATCGCCGTGCTGGACTTCTCGACGGACCGGGTGTCCAGGAGCGAGATGAAAACCATCGTCAACCTCCTGTCCTCCGCCCTGTTCCAGACCGAGAAGTTCACGGTCATCGACGTGGGCGAGCGGGAGCGGCTCCTCGGCGAGCTGGCATTCTCCCTGGGGGAGTGCACGGACGAGTCCTGCCTGCTGGAGGCAGGGCGGATGCTTTCGGCGGAGCGGATCGTGGTGGGCAACATCGGCAGGGTCGGCACGCGCTACATCCTGTCCGCCAAGATGCTGGAAACCGAGACGGCCCGCACCCTCAACACCGCCGACGGGATCTACACCTCCCTGGATGCCCTGGTGGACGACCTGTTCGCCCTGGCCGAGAAGCTGGCCCGCGC
>JAFGFV010000500.1 GCA_016930895.1 Spirochaetales bacterium
CGAGGCTGTACTCGCCGATCCTCTGGCCGGGCTGCAGCGGGATCACGGCGGTTCGCCGGTGCCCCTTCCACTCCTCGAAGATCCCCCGCTGCTCCCCGGGGGCGGCTCCCTTCTCCAGACCCTCGAACAGGTAGAGCTTGCCCTCCCACTGGAAGCCCTGTCCGGGAGACAGGCCGCGCTCCTTTCCCTCGGGGTCGACGAGGACCGCCCATGCCTGATCCGCGTACGAGCTCTGATAGATCCTGACCCGGTTGACCGTGAGCGGCTTGTTGACCTCGATGCGCTGCGCGGGAATCACCGTGGCCCCGCCCCGGCTCACCCGGACCGTGGAGATCCAGTCCTTGGGCCTGCCGTCCTCGTACTGCTCGAAGGTGAAGGAGAGCACCCGCAGGGCGTAGTCTCCGGGAAGGAGGATCTCCTGGCCCTCGGCCAGGTAGACCAGGGCCTCGCGGCGGCCGAGAACCGAGAACAGGGCCCCCACGATCAGCAGGAGGAGTCCCAGGTGGATCAGGTCCGGGCCGTAACGCGGTTTGGCTTTCGCGCGGGCGCGGCGGGCCAGCCGGTCCACGGTGCACACCGAAAGGTTGACCAGAAACAACCCCACGGGCACCAGGAACAGGACCGAGCGGAAGAAGTCGTCGAGCCTGAGACCGATGACCATCCGGGCGGGCAGGCGCGGATACCTGCCGAGGTAGAAGGCCGGGTCCTGCTTCTGGGGAATCAGGGTCGCCAAAATCGACAGCGCGGCGATGATCAGGATCAGGACCACCGCCAGCTTCACGGAGCGCAGGAGCTTGTAGAGGGTCGCCAAAGCCCCCCTAAGGTAGCACCCTCGTTCGTGCCAACGCAAGGCCCCGCGGCCTCGGGGGTGCCTGCTCTGCGCGCAGACGAGACACCGCGCCAAAAAGAACTCGCGCTGCGGAGCTCTTTCCCGTATAATGGAGCGCGATGCTGCTTTACACGGAGTGCAAGCCATGACCAGGTCCGAGATCCTGACCGTGCCCAACGGGCTGTCCGCGTCCCGAATCATCCTGCTGCCGGTTCTGTACGTGTTCGCCATTCGAGGGATGGAGCTGGCCTTCGTGATCGCCTACGCCGTGGTCGGCGCGACGGATTACTTTGACGGGCTGATCGCGAGGAGATTCAACCAGCGGACTACCTTCGGGAAAGCCCTGGACTCCATCGCCGACCTCCCCTTCTACGTGTCCTCGGCCTATTTCCTGGCCCGGCTGTATCCGGAGTACCTGCGGCCCAACCGTTTCCTGCTGATCGTGTTCTTCGCTCTGCTGGCCGCCTCCTTCGTGGTGTCCGCCATCAAGTGCAAGAAACCCATCATGATGCACACCTTCCTGCTGAAGTTGAACGGCGTGCTGGTGTACTTTTGCGTCATCTTCTCGTATTTCTTCGACACCACCCTGTTCGTGGCGGGCATCCTGTTCATCTACTACGTGGGTTTCGTCGAGGAGATCCTGATCTTCATCAAGCACGGCGAGGTGGACCCGGACACGCCGACCATCTACTGCCTGCCGAAGAAATGATCGCCCTGCGCCGGCGGGCTGGAGCCGAACGATGAGCCCTGGGAAGCAGCCATGACCCGAGGCGCGCAGCCATGACCCGAGGCACGCAGCCGTGAGCGCGGCCAGGCCCACCGTCAGCTCGAGCCTGCTCGAGGCGATGGCCGACTACTCCGTCAAGATCCGCAGGATCGTCACCCACGATCCGGGAAACAAGGTCGAGCTCGCCTGCCTGTACGCCGGCATCAGCGGGATCAAGGAGTGCATGACCGCGCTGCGAAACAACGGCTTCGTCTCCGACGCGGAGAACCGGCGGCTCGAGGAGGCCCTGGAGGAGCTCTACGCTCTCTGCAGCCCATCGCCGCCCTGAGCGGACGGAGGCGTCCGGGCCCGGGGCCCGAAAATCGACTACACGCCGTGTGGATTTCGGGTTACAGTAGCGTCATGGCGCTCGTGGGGTCCCGAGAAATCCGCGAGATGCTGGCGGTGGCCACGGGATGCCTCGAGGCCAAGGCCAGTCAAATCGACGCCCTGAACGTGTTCCCGATCCCCGACGGGGACACGGGAACCAACATGCTTCTGACCATGCGTTCGGCGCTCCGCGCCGTGCGCGCCGCCGAGGATCAGGGGTTCGCGGCGGCAGTCGAGGCCGCCGGGCGGGGCGCCCTGCTGGGGGCGCGCGGCAACAGCGGGGTCATCCTTTCGCAGTTTCTGGTGGGCATGTCCCAGGAGCTGAGCGGCGGGACCGCTATCGGCTGCGCGGAGCTGGGCCGGGCCTTCCGCCGGGGCAGCGATCTGGCCTACCAGGCAGTGAGCGAGCCGGTGGAAGGCACCATGCTCACCGTAATGCGGGAGGCCTCGGAGGCGACCCGCGCCTTCGAGGAGTCCGGTCAGCTGGCGATCTGCCTCGAGGCGGCCCTGCGCGCCGCTGGGGAAGCCCTGGCCAGGACCCCGGAGCTGCTGCCGGTGCTTCGCGCCGCCGGGGTCGTGGACGCCGGCGGTCAGGGCTTGTACACCCTGCTGGAAGGGGCGTTGCTCTACGCGCGGGGCCAGCGGGAGGCCGTATCGGAGGATCGCCTCCGGCTGGTTCCGGCGCGGATTCCAGCGGGGCGCCCGGGCGCGGAGGCCCCAACGGAGGCTCCGGCGGAGGCTGCCGGAGGAGGGGCGGGGGCGCCGTCCTTCGGCTACTGCGTCGAGTTCGTTCTGGACCACGGGAACCGCAGCACGGACCAGGTGACCCGGCTGCTCGCGGCTCAGGGGAGCTCGCTGGTAGTGGCAGGGGCGCGGGCTGCGGCGAGCGGAGCCCAGAGTGGGCGCCACTCTCTCGAGGCTGATATCCCGGTCAGGGTGCACATCCACTGCGGCGATCCCGAGGAGCTGATCCGCCAGGCCCGGACCCTGGGCGGCGTCGAGCAGGTCCAGATCCGGGACATGACTCGACAGCACGCGGAGTACCAGCGCCGGCGCGCGACTCCCGGGGACGGCTCGGCTCCCCAAGCCGTGGCCGTGGTTCCAGGGGCGGGCCTGGCGAAAGTGTTCCTGAGCCTTGGGGCTTCCGTGGTCGTGGTATCCTCTCGAAGCCCGAGCGCGGAAGAGCTGCTGGACGCGGTGGAGTCGGCCCCGGTCGCGGAGGTGGTGCTCCTGCCGAACCACAAGAACATCGTGCCCGTGGCCGAGCAGGCCCGGAAGCTGAGCTCGAGGCGGGTCATCGTGGTTCCCACCGTTACGGTGCCGCAGGGGGTCGCCGCCATGGTCGCCTTCGCCGGCGAATCCGGCTTGGAACTCACCAGCCGGCGCATGCTCGAGGCGCTGGCGGAGGTCTACTCCATCGAGGTCTGCCGGGCCGTGCGCAGCACGCGCCTGAACGGTGTCAGGGTCGCGAAGAACCAGTTCACGGGCTACCTGGATGGAGAGCTGGTCGTCGCCCGCCCCTCCGCGGAGCAGGCAGTCCGGGCCTCCCTCGAGCGTCTTGCCCCGGCAGACGAAGCGATCGTCACTCTGTACCACGGAGCCGACGTTCCGGGGGAGCGCGCCCGGGAGCTCGCTTCTGTGCTGCGCAGGGACCTTCCCGGGGTGAGCGTTGAGGTCCTCTCCGGCGGGCAAGCGCTCTACGACTACCTGGTCGGAGTGGAATAGGAGGGGCGTGCATGGTCAGGGTCGTGACGGACAGCGTCGCCGACCTGCCTTCCCGGGTGGCGGCGGAGCTCGGGATCACCGTGGTCCCGCTCATCGTGCGTTTCGGCACCGAGGAGTACCGCGACGGGGTGGACCTGAGCACCGAAGAGTTCTACGAGAAGCTTGCCGGCAGCAGCGACTTCCCGGTGACCGCCACCCCGTCGCCTCAGGATTTCGCCCAAGCCTACGACCGCCTGGCGGAACAAGCCGACGGGGTCCTGGCGGTCATGCTCACCTCCAGACTGAGCGGGACCTACCAGGTGGCCCTCAAGGGCCGGGAGCTCATGAAACGCCGCTGCCGGGTCGAGGTCCTGGACTCGCGCCTGGCCACCATGGCGCAGGGCTTCGTGGCCATGAAGGCCGCGGAGGCCGCCCGGGACGGGGCCTCCCTGGAGGAGGCCCTGGCGGTGGCCCGCCGGGAGATGCCACGCTCGGACATGCTTTGCTGTTTCGACACCCTGGAGTACCTGCGCCGGGGAGGGCGGATCGGGGCGGCCCAGGCCTTCCTGGGATCGATGCTCAGGATCCACCCCATGATCGCGCTGCGGGACGGGGTGGTGATGCCGGCGGGCAGGACCCGCTCGCGGGCCAAGGCGGTGGACCGCCTCTATGAGTACGTCGCGGGCTACGAGCGCATCGACGAGCTGGCGGTCGAGCACACCGCCTGCCCGGAGGAGGCGGAGGCGTTCATCGAACGGCTTTCTGCTCTCTACCCCCGGGAGCGGATCTACAGCTCCAAGATGACCCCGGTCATCGGTGCACACACCGGCCCCGGGCTCCTGCTGGTCGCGGTGCTTGGCGACAGGCGGACGGAAGGAGCCGGCGGCGGGGAAGGAGCCGGTCGGGGATGACCGGTGTCTCTCCGGGCTGGTTCGTTGTGGAGCTGCTGGTGTCTCTGGCGGCGGCCTACCTGTGCGGGTCGGTCAACTACGCCATCATCGTGACCCGCCTGGTCTCGGGCCAGGACATCCGGGAGCTCGGCAACCGCAATCCCGGCACCGCCAACGTGGCCAGGAGCATCGGCAAGGGATGGGCGGCGGTGGTGTTCTTCGCCGACCTGTTCAAAGGCCTGCTCCCTGTGCTCCTGGCCCGCCGGGCGGTGTTCCCGGACGGGGGAGCTCTCCAGACCTTGGCCCTGGCAGCGGTGGGGATCGCGGCCATCGCCGGGCACTGCAGGCCGGTGTTCTTCGGGTTTCGCGGCGGCGGGGGAATCGCCACGGCGGTCGGGGTGTACCTGTTCTTTATTCCCGCGGAGCTCATCATCTCGATGCTCGCAGGCTTCGCCGCGGTCATGCTCTTCGTCAGGAGGGTTCGCTTCCGCCTGGGGCGCTGGATCCCGATCATCTTCGTGGCGACCGCCCCGGTGCTGACGCTGGTCCTGAGCCTGCTGGTGCGCGTCCCTCTGCCCGGAGGGATCTCGATCGGCGGACATGCCTGGCCCGTGGTGGCCGCCGTGTTCGCTATTTCCCTGTTTCTGATCGCCATGAACCGGCGCCTGCTGGCGGGCACCTTCAGGGAGTACGGCGACACCCACGCTCCAGAGACGTAAGTGCGGCAGCGGCGATCTGCCCGCGGCGCGCGCGGCGGGCAGATCGTCTGGATGGGCCGGGTCGACCTATCGGGAGCGCGCCTCCAGCTCTTCCAGCACCTTCTGCAATGCCATGATGCGTTCCCCGTAAGCGGCGAAGTCGCCGCCGCTCAGGGCTTGCGTCGCGCCGTTGTACTCCCGGAGGGCCTGGTCGATCAGCCCGCGCAGCTCTTCGGGGGTCACCGCCCCGCCTGCTGATGCCGCTGCGGCGCCGGCCGCCAGGGCCTCGGCTTGCTCCCGCGCCGTCGGGGTCCCGGGCGCCGTCGCTCCCGGGCGGGCTCCGAACAGCTTCGCGAGCGCCTCGTCCAGGGTCGGCGCGAACGACAGCCGGTCCTGGTAGGCGGCGATCATGATCTTGAGCTCGGGCAGCTGGCTGTTGGCGGACACCAGGTACACGGGCTCCACGTAAATCAGGGAGTCACGGACCGGGATGACCAGGAGATTCCCCCGGATGATCTCAGAGCCGCTCTGGCTCCACAGGGTGAACAGCTGCGAGATCTCGCTGTTCTGGTCGATGCGGGACTCGATCTGCAGGGGCCCGAAGATGAGCTTCTCCTTCGGGAACTGGTACTCGATCATCCGGCCGTACTGCTCCGGGTCGCAG
>JAFGFV010000079.1 GCA_016930895.1 Spirochaetales bacterium
GAGATGGCCGCCAAGAAGGGCGGCGGCGGTAACTACAAGGTCTCCATCGTGGACCTGCTGAAACTCCTTGACATCGATTCCAGCCTGGCGGCGCGCATCGAGCTGGCCAAGGAGTTGAACGTTCACGCAGGCGAACACGGAAGTGCAGAGCAGAACATTGCGCTGCACAAGGCGGTGCTACGCGCGCTCGCCGAGAATGGCGGCAAGGTACCAGACAGCCTGAGAGACTGATTCGCCCCCACTAGTTGATGCGGGACACCGTCAACGCGTACGTACCATCGTAGACCACCGTCGTCATGCACCCGGAGCTCGAATAGGTGTCTGGATCGGCGGGGAAATTGAATGTCACCCCGGGGCCGTCACACCCAAAGAAGCCGCTGATGAAACCCGATCCGTGACTGACCATACCGGTGTACTTGTAGGTGATCTCGACCTCCCACGTGGCAAACTCGGCGTCGTCCCCCCGATGAGTGACGGTGAAATGGACGCTGTCGCTGTCGTAGTACGCAAAGATCCGGCAGGGAAACGGGGAGGGGGCGTATGTGTCAGTCACCGTCGCGGTTTGCGGGTAAGGGGCCTCGTCGGGAAAGTCCGGCTCGACGGCGATCTCTCCGAGGACCTGCGTAGCGTTCACGTCCACATAGCCTCTGCTGTCGTCCACCATCTCCAGCGCCACGTCCGCCTCGACATGGGCCGAGTATGTGACGTGCTCGAAGTACCCAGGCCAGTGATGGTCGGCCTCGTCGAGGGCGACATCGAGGGCGACGTGCCACGTCGGAAGGTCCCGGATCGGGATCGTCACGCTGGCCGATTCGGGTTCCTTGCGGTAGAAGCCTTCTTCCACCACTCCGTTGATGATGATCTCGCGAACCGGATACCGGACCATCGCGTCGCATGTCACGGTCGCGAAGCCCTCCTGGTCGCCGGAGCTGAGCGTGGTCGTAGCGATGCCGTGCTCGTCCGTCTCCCTCTCCCCAGGATCAATGGTGGCCGGACCGACCACGGAGAAGTCGACTTCCTGCCCCGGGATTTCCTTGCATCCCACCTTGACGGTCGCCGCCACCGGCAGGGTCGCGTTGGTGCCGACGGTCGAAGCTTGGCCTGCGAGCTCGATCACGGGAGCGCACGACACGCTCGCCTCACGGAGCGTTGCCGATTCTACCGGCTGGCCCGGGCAACTCATGAACTGAACGCTTACGGTGCTTTCGGTGATCTGGCAGTCCTGGAAGGTGCACTGGAGGTCACTGTCGCTGGTTTCCACGATGATGAGCCCTTCCCGGCAGGCAAGGCCTTTCACGGCCCCCCCGGGGGGTGGCGCGGCATTGGCCCAGGCATGGTTGGCCTCGACAACGTAGGCCCCTGCGGACAACACCTCGACGGTCAGCCAGTCACTTGAATGATCCATGGTCGCACGCGACCACCCTACGACGTGCGCCCCTGCCGACAGGTCGGCTGCGTGTACCAGGGGAATGGTCGTCGGATCGCAGCCCAATGACGCGAATCGTACCTCAGGGGCCTCCCCGAACTGGAGGGAAGCGGGGATGATCTCGAAGCCGCACACGGGCTCGATAGCCGCTTGTCCGTAGTTGTCGAACAGCCCGCCCCAGTCGCCGTCACGCAGGCAACGGACACGGAGCTGCGTGTCCGTGGACACCGCGTCCTGGGGAAAGGTGATCGTAGCCGTCCCGTCGATGTCGAAGACCCCGCCGCCTGGACCGACCGTGATCGTGGTGTAGGCGCCGCCCGAATCCTCAGCGCCCGGGTTCAGCCCCAAACTGCAGCAAATCGAGACTCCGCAGAGCGAGCCAATGAGCAAGAATCTCGCAAACTTCTTCACGACACCCACCCCCATGCAAGGACGATCCCAGAGTCCGAAGACACCTGGAATAATTCTTTATGGTATATCGAGATCATTGGCCATGTCAAACAAATCTTGGAGCTCTTTCGCCTGCCGCCCGATCTTCCGTTGCTTGACGTCTCCAGCCCGGGAGAATACAGTGGTAGACTCACACTCTAGTGCGTAAGGAGGTACACATGGCTAAAAGGAGTATGCTCGTCTTGGGCTTGGTGCTGCTGACCGCCGCACTCGTCTGGGCGGGCGGGCAGGAGGAGGCGGCCGCGGGGGCGCCGAAGGGAGAGGTCACCATCGGCGCCCTGCTGCCCTTGAGCGGCGATCTCGCCGTCTACGGACAGACCGTGCAGAAGGGCGTCCAGCTGGCCATCAAACAGCTCAACGCCGCCGGAGGCCCGCTGGGGATGCAGCTCGAGGTGGTCTTCCGAGACAGCCAAACCGATCCGACCGCGCTCCGGGACTCCGCGGAGAAGCTGGTCAACGTGGACAAGGTACCGGCCATCGTCGGACCCATGATCCGCTCGGACGTGGCCACTCCGGTCACCGCCCCCAACCACGTGGTGGTCATCTCCCCATCGAACACCCCTACGTGGGTGACCACCCTGGAGGACGACGACTACACCTTCCGCACCACCGCCTCCGACGCCATCCAGGGCAAGGTCCTGGGTGAGATGGCCTGGGAGGTGGGCTACAAGACCGCCGCGATCCTGTACATCAACGATCCCTACGGCGGCGGACTGGCGGAGAGCACCAAGGAGGCCTTCGAAGCGGTGGGGGGCAAGGTGCTGGGCATGGCCGCCTATGATCCGGGCAGCGTGGCCTACAAGATGCAGCTCGCCGAGCTGGCCAAGGGCGACCCGGACGTGCTGATCCTGATCGGATACCCGGAAAGCGGGATCGTTATCATCCGGCAGGCCCTTTCGGACAACCTGTTCGACCAGTTCATCTTCCCCGACGGGATGCAGTCCGAGCAGATCATCACCGACGTGGGCGGCGATTACCTCGAGGGCATGTACGGCACCGGTCCCGGGGCGGCGGACAACCAGTCCTACAAGAACTACCTGGCAGCCTACGAAGCCGAATACGGGGAGAAACCGGCCACCGCCTACACGGAGAACGCCTATGACGGGGTGGTGGTGATCGCCCTGGCCATGCAGGCGGCCGGGGCTGAGGCGCTTGCGGCCGATCCGGGCAAGGCCATCCGGGACAACCTGCGAAAGGTGGCCAATCCGCCGGGAGAGAAGATCAACGCCAGCGTGGAGGACTTTCGCAGGGCCCTGAAGCTCCTGAGCGAAGGCAAGGACATCGACTACGAAGGGGCGGCGGGGTCCATCGATTTCGATCAGTACGGGGACACGGTAACCCCGATCCTGATCTGGAAGATCGAAAACGGCTCGATCGTGCCCGTCCGCTCGGTCGTTCCGGAATAACACCCGGACTACAGAGCCGTATCCGGGCGGGTCCTTGGACCCGCCCGGAACTTCCTTCAAAACAACGACCATGCAGGATTCGGTTCTACGCGTAGAGAGGGTGTCCAAGCACTTCGGGGGCGTCCAGGCGGTCAAGGACTGCTCCCTGGAAGTGAGAGACGGCTCCATCACCGGCCTGATCGGCCCCAACGGCGCCGGCAAGACCACCCTCTTCAACCTGATCACCGGATTTCACCGGCCGGACTCGGGCCGCATCTTTCTTCGTGACCAGGAGATCACCGGACTGGGACCTCACGAGGTCTTTGAGAAGCGGCTGTTCCGGACCTTTCAGATCGCCCGGGACTACCGGGAGATGAGCGTCCTGGAAAACCTGCTGCTCATACCCGAGCGGCAGATCGGCGAGAAGATCTGGAACGTGTGGTTCCGGGGCAAGGCGATTCGGGAGCAGGAGCGGGCCAACGTGCGCAAGGCCCTGGAGATCCTGGAGTTCATCGAGCTGCGGGACAAGAAGGACCTGCCGGCCAAGTATCTTTCCGGCGGGGAGAAGAAGCTCCTGGAAATCGGCAGGATGATGATGGTGGATCTGGGGGTGGTCCTGCTGGACGAACCCGGGGCCGGGGTCCCTCCGCTGATGCAGGGCAGGATCCTGGAGCACATACGCCGGTTGTCGGTGGAGAAGGGGCTGACTCTCTTTATCGTAGAGCACGACATGGACATCATCATGAACGTCTGCCAGACCATCATCGTCATGAGCGACGGCAGCAAGCTGGCGGAGGGCACGCCCGAGGCGATCCGCACGGACGAGCGGGTCATCGAGGCCTACCTGGGCACGCCGGAACCGACCGGGGCGAGCGTTCCCGGGCAGGACCCATCATGAGCATCCTCCAGGTCAGCGAGCTGACCGCCGGCTACGGCGCCCAGGACGTCCTGTTCGGCGTCTCTTTGGTCATCGAGCCAGGGGAGATCGTCGCCGTGATGGGTCCGAATGGCTCGGGCAAGTCCACCCTGCTCAAGGTCATCTCCGGGGCGTTGTCCGCCCGCGCGGGCGAAATCCTATACAAGGGCGAATCCCTGCTGAACCGCTCCCCGCAGCAGATCGTGAAGCAAGGGCTGAGCTGGGTGCCCCAGGAGGAGAACATCTTTCCCTCCCTGACGGTGCGCGAGAACCTGGAGATCGGGGCCTACCCCTTGCGCGGAGGCTTCGAGGAACGCATCGAGGAGGTGTGCGGCATCTTTCCCCAGCTGCGCGAGCGCATGGGCCAGACGGCGGGAGACCTCTCCGGAGGGCAACGGCAGATGCTCGCCGTGGCGAGGGGACTGATGATCCATCCCGAGCTGCTGCTCCTGGACGAGCCGACCGCGGGCCTCGCGCCGAATCTGGTGCAGATCATGCTGGAGAAGATCCGGGAGATCGCCGTGCGCATGGGCAACGCGGTGCTGCTCGTCTCCCAGACCATCGACTCGGTCCGTCTGTCCAACCGGGGATACCTGCTGTCGGCAGGAAGGATCCGCTACGAAGACCGCACCGAAGCGCTCCTGGGGAACCAGGAGATCAAGGACCTGTATTTCGGCACACAGGCCAGGTAGACGGAGGAGAGGATCGAGGTGGCGGATCTACTGGTCAGCGGCATCATCTACGGGAGCATCATCACCCTGGCGGCCATCGGCCTGACCCTGATGTCCGACATCCTGAAGTTCTTCAACTTCGCCTACGGCGACTTCTTCTCCCTGGGTGCCTACGGAACCCTGCTCATGCTGGGCCTGCTGCCGCAGTGGGCCCCCTTTGCCGGGCTGTCCTTCGGCTGGGGACTGATCCTCTCGCTCCTGATCGGCATACTGATCACGGTGGCGGTGATGCTGCTCTTCGAGTGGCTGTTCTTCCGGCGCCTGAGGCAGCTCGGAGTGTCCTCGCTGTTCGTCTCCATCGCCTCCCTGGGCGTGGCATTCGCCATCCGCGCGGTGATCAACATCGCCTGGGGACCCAAGGTCCGCTACTACTCCAACGTGATTCAGATCAGCCGCGAGCTGCCCCTCGGCATCCGGATCACCTCCGATGAGATCGTCATCCTGGTCAGTGCGCTGGTGCTGGTGGTCCTGGTCTACCTCTTCCTGAAGCGCACCCGCATGGGCAAGTCCATGCGGGCCTTCTCGGACAACGTGGTCCTGGCCGCGGCTTCCGGAGTCTCCACCCGAAAGGTCATCCTGTGGACCTGGATCATTTCCGGCGTCCTGGTAGCGGTGGCTGGTACCTTCTACGGCATCGAGGTACAGCTGAGCCCCGGAATGGGCTGGAGCTTCCTGATCCCCATGTTCGTTGCCGTGATCATGGGCGGGATCGGCAGCTTCTGGGGCGCCCTGGTGGGCGGGATGACCATCGGCATTTCCGAGGAGCTGATCACCGGGCTGGTCCAGAACCTGGTCAACACCCTTGAGATCCAGGCGGACATCTCGGTATACAAGCCGGCTGTGGCCTTCATCTTCGTGGTGCTGATCCTGCTGCTCAAACCCTACGGCATCTTCGGCAAGAGGGAACGGTAGCCCATGCTCAACTACTTTTCGTCCTACCTGGTGGTCGCCTGCATCTACGCGATCATGGCGCTGGGTTTGAACCTGCAATGGGGGTTCACCGGGCTGATGAACTTCGGCATCGGCGCCTTCTACATGCTGGGGGCCTACACCTCGGCCATTCTGACCGGGGCACCCTCCCCGGACCACCTGGGAGGTTTCGGGCTGCCCATCCTGCTGGGAGTGCTCGGCGCGGCGCTCCTGCCCGGGCTGGTGGCCTGGCTCTTGTCCTTTCCCGCCCTCAAGCTGCGGGGGGGACCGTTCGCCATCGCCCTGCTGGCCATCATGGAGACGCTGCACCTGATCGTCCGCAACGAATCCTGGCTGACCAACGGGGTCTGGGGGATCCGCGGCATCCCGAGGCCCTTCTTCGAGCTGGTGAACCCGCGGGCCTATTCCTTCTACTTCCTGATCATCGCCGCCCTGGCCCTGGTGCTGACCTGGCTGGCCATGCAGCGGGCGGTCAACTCCCCCTGGGGCCGAGTGCTGCGGGGGATCCGGGAGGACGAATACCTGACCAGCATGTCCGGGAAGAACATCTTTCGCTATCGCCAGCAGTCCTTCGTGATCAGCTCCATGATCATGGGGATCGCCGGCGCACTGTACGTGCATTACACGGGGTTCGTGAGTCCGCAGGTCTTCTCGCCCCTCATGTCGACCTTCATCGTCTGGCTCATGGTGATGGTCGGCGGGACGGGCAGCAACAGCGGCGTCGTGCTCGGCGCCTTCCTGGTTTGGGCCGTCTGGGTGGGGAGCGACTTTCTGACCGATTTGGTTCCGGCCTCGATCGCCACGCAGATCGGGTTCATCCGCATGCTGGCCGTCGGGATCATCCTGATGGTTACGATCCTGACCCGGCCGCAGGGGCTGCTCTCGCGCCGGGTGTTCTCGGCACCGCTCAGAAAAGACGAGTAGAGGGCAGCCGGCAGGCAAGGAGTCTATCATGCAGGTGATCAGCAGGGAGCAGGTGATCTTTCAGTTCAGCCCGGAGAACCGCCCCATCGCCACCGTCCGCCCCGGTGAGGTCGTGGCCGTGGAGACCGACGATTGTTTCCGCAGCCAGATCAAGAGCGAGAAGGACCTCATCACCGAGGTCGACTTCTCCAAGGTCAACCCCGCCACGGGACCGATTGCCGTGGAAGGTGCCGAGCCGGGCGACATCCTGGTGGTGGACATCCAGCGGATCGAGGTGGGAACGGTCGGGTTCATGGTGGCCATTCCCGGCGAGGGGGCCTTCGGCGAGCGGCTCACGGAGGCGGCGACCCGGGTGGTCCCGGTCAGGGACGGCAGGTTCTGGCTCGACGAGCACCTGTCCTTTCCGGTGCGTCCCATGATCGGGGTCATCGGCGTCTCCCCGGGGGATCGGGAGGTGCCCTGCGGCGAGATCGGTGACCACGGCGGCAACATGGACGCCACGGTCATGCGCCCGGGCGCCCGGGTGTACTTCCGGGTCCGCCAGGAGGGGGCCATGTTCGCCCTCGGTGATGCCCACGCGGGGATGGGGGATGGAGAGGCCCTGATCTGCGGTGTGGAGATCCCCGCCCGCGTGGAGCTCAAGCTCGACCTGATCAAGCGCCCGCGGATCCTCCCCCCGAGGCCCGTGGTGGAGGTGGACAGCCGCTTCGTGACCATCGGGCTGGGCCCCACCCTGGACGAGGCCGCCTCCTGCGCGCTCAACGACATGATGGACCTGATCCATCAGAAGACCGGGCGGAGCCTGGAGGAGATCAGCATGCTGATCAGCGCCGTGGGGGATCTGCGGGTCTGCCAGATCGTGGATCCCCAGAAGACGGCCCGGGTGGAAATGCCCAAGTCCATCTTCCCCGACCCGAGCGCACCGGTCCTGCCCTGAGGCGCCGCCCGCAGTCCAGAGCCTCCGCCGCGTTGACAGCGCCGGGAGGCACTCCTATGATGGGCGGAGCCTCGAGGGCCGCTGCAGCGGCCTTCGACGAGGGCAGGTGATTGGCGGGGATACGCTTCTACAGCCTGAAGAGTCGCCGTTTGCCGGCCGGCATTGGCGCCAAGGCCCGCAATCTCGGCTTTCTCCTGCGCCGCGGCTTCGCCGTGCCGGGCGGATGGGTGTTGGCCCCGGAGGTGTGTGCCCCCTTGCTGGAGGCCGAACCTCCTCGCGATGAAGCCCTGCGCAGCGCCCTGGCCGGTCTGCTCGCTGACGCCGCGCCGTACGCGGTTCGCTCCTGCGCCGCCGTGGAGGACGGCAGCCGGCATTCCTTTGCAGGCCAGTTCCGCACCGTTCTCGGAGCGCAGGGCGTCGACCGGGTGGCAGCGGCGGTGGGAGAGGTCTGCCGTTCCAGCCGCGCACCGGAAGTCCTCTGCTACCTGAGGCGCTCGGGGCGGCCGCAGGCCCCCCCTGCCATGGCCGTGATCATCCAGGAGATGGTGCCTCCGGTCTGCTCGGGGGTGTCCTTCAGCAGAAACCCGATCACCGGTCTGGCCGAAGTCGTGGTCGAGGCCGTGGCCGGGAGCGGCGAACGGCTGCTGCAGGACGGAATCACCCCGGAGCGCTGGGTCAGCAAGTGGGGACTGTGGCAGTCCCGCCCGGCGCAGGGCGCGCTCCCGGTGCAGGTGGCCGAGCAGGTCGTCCGGGAGACCGGGCGCATCGCCCGCGCCTTCCGCCGGCCGGCGGACCTGGAGTGGGTCTGGGACGGC
>JAFGFV010000501.1 GCA_016930895.1 Spirochaetales bacterium
CCGGAGGGGATCGTGTCGGGGGCCAGATAGACGACGCTTCCCGTCTCTCCGCCGTCCTCGGTCTGGATGAGCGCACCGGGGCCGCTCAGTCTGTAGCCGTAGGGGCCCACGCCGCCGTACACGCTCAGGGTAATACCGGTCTTGACCGGAACGTAGGCCTCCTCGGGTCCCAGCTCGAGGGGCAGTGCCTGCTCCTCCACGTCCAGCGTGTCGAGCAGGGACAGGTCGCCGCAGCCGTTCAGGGCGACCACCGCCAGCACCCCCAGGGCGGCGGCGGCCAGCAGCCACAGCGACGCGCCGCGGCCCAGGCCGCTCGGCCCGCAGGCCCGCTCTCCGGAGCCTGAGTCCTTCCTGGATTGCCGATCCGTCATGGTCTCCTCCTCCACGGGTCTTCCCGCAGCCAGCACAGAGGGAGGCGTTGCCTTGCTACCCGGATACGATTCATTGTATCGCACCCCAATGGCGAAAACCAGGGCCCCCTCGCTCGGTCAAGCCACCCCCGCTCACAGGCGCAGGAAGAGGCTCGCCGACGGCAGGACCCCCGAGATCACCTCCGCCACGATCTCCCCGGAACCGGCTGTGTCCCGGTACAGGTAGAAGTACGCGTGGTACTGGGCGTCAAGGGCCAACCCCAGCCGTTCGCCCATGCCCGCGATCATCCCGATCCCCCCCCGGGCGTACGGCAGCACCCTGGTCAGGCGCTGGGAGGCCCCGCTCGGTTCGCTCACGCTGTCCGGAAACCGATAGGCCGCCCCGCCGGACAGCTGCACGTACAGCCGCAGCGGACGCATCTCCGGGAGGGAGTACCGCAGGTCGACCCCGAGGGGGATCAGCCAGCGGAAGTACGCCGACTGGTCCGGCTCCTCCGGATCGACATACATGACCCCCGTGTGGGCCCCGACCCCGAGGCGGCCGAAGCCCGGCCGCAGGTGGTAGAGGAAGGCGAAGGAGGGCGCGTACCCGACGGCGAAGTACCGGTCCGGCGCCGCCACGGGCACGAACGGGGCAAATCCCAGGGCCAGCTCCACCTTCCGCAAGCTCCCCTCCCCCCCCGGCGGGGCCGCGAAAGGCCTCTGTGCCGGCAGGGGAACCGGCGCCGCGGGCCCCAGGGCGATGCCTGGCCGCTCGGGACCGCTCGCCTTCTCCGCACCTTCGGCCTCGGCGCCCCGAGCGGCGGCGATGCGCGCGGCTTCCGCCTCCGCGGCCCTGCGGGCCTCCTCCTCGGCGGCGAGCCGGGCCGCCTGCTCCTCGGCCTTCCGCCGCGCGACCTCGGCCACGCGGGTCTCCACGCGGGGAGTCAGCGCTTCTACCGCCGAGGAGACCGCGTCGTCCAGGGACAGATCGATTCGACCGGCGGCCTCTTCCGTGGCCAGGAGCCGGCCTCCGGCTGCCTCGTAGAACCTGAAGGAGATCCTGACCTCCCGGCCGTCGACGGCGTACCTCCCAAGCAGCACGAAGTCCGCGCCCCGACCCGATGCCGCTGCCGCGAGCTCCGCAGGCCGGACCGCCCCCCGCCCCGGTCCCCCACCCTCCTGCTCGGGCAGGACAGGCAGCGGCTCCAGGCCCGCCCGGACCATCTCCACGCTCATCGCCCGGACCAGGACGCGTTCGAAGGCCGCGCTCCCGCTCCCCTGCAGGGGCGAAGCGACTACATAGACGACGACGGGAGGGGATGGCGGGGTGTCAGCAACCTGGGCCAGGGACAGAGAGGCCGGCAGGCAGAGCAGGAGGGCAAGGCAGGATCTGTGAAGCAAGGTCCCCGGCAACGGCGTTTCTCCACTCCCCAAGCTCGAACATGTCCCCTCCCGCACCGCTCGGGCACGACTTCTAATATACAGAATTGGTCTTTCATAATATATCATCTTTCCCCCCTTTTTTCTGCCCGGCCCAAGCCGCGCGCGCCGAAGGCACCGCCACGAGGGCGCCGCGACCGCTTGACCCGGCCGCGCGCCTCCAATAGGATGGGCCCATCCGATGAACGATTCCGACCTCCAGGTCCTCCGCGATATCCCCTTTTCGTTCGACCGCGCCGCCTTCGACCGGCACGTCCAGCTGGAGCGCTTCCCTTCCGCTCGGGAGGCCGTCGAGGCGCTGCTGGGGGAGGCGCTCGGGCGGGCCCGGCCCAAGGCGATGTACAGGGAGTCCTACGTGCGCAACAGGGAAGGACGCTCCCTGGAGCTGGAGGGGGTGCGCTTCGACAGCCGGGTCCTCAGCGAGAACCTGGCGGCGGTGGAACGGGTCTTTCCCTATGTCGCCACCTGCGGCTCGGAGCTCGACGAGCTGCCCGGGGTCGCCGAGGACCTCCTCGCCTCCTTCTGGCTCGACGTGTTCAAGGAGATGGTCCTCGACGCCGCCGTGAAGCATCTCGTGGGGCTCCTGCGGCGGCGCTATGGGCTCCCGGGCCTCTCCTCCATGAACCCGGGCTCCGGGGACCGCAACGTGTGGCCCATCGCCCAACAGAAGCCCCTGTTCGCGCTGTTCGACGGGGCGGAACAGGAGATCGGGGTCCGGCTCACGGACAGCTTTCTGATGACCCCGAACAAGACCGTTTCGGGGCTGTTCTTCCCCACCGACGTGCCTTTCGAAAGCTGCCAGCTGTGCACGCGGGCCGACTGCCCGCGCCGCAGGGCCCCGTACCGGGGCCCCCTGGAAGGGATCCACCCGTAGAGGCGATCCGAACGAGGAGGTCCGAGTGAACGGAATCGGGGCCGAGTTCATGGAACGGACCCGCTATGCCCATTTGACGCCCTCGGAGCAGAGTCGAGGTTTGCCGCAGCCGCCGCTGGAGCGCGACTTGGCCGGGGGGCGGCCCCTGATCGAGCTTCCGCCCGCCACGGCCCTCCAGCTCGAGAATCCCGACCTGCGGCTTCTCCTCCAGCGCCGCCGCAGCCTGCGGCACTACGCTCCAACCCCCCTGAGCCTCGCCGAGCTTTCGTTCCTGCTGTGGTCCGCCCAGGGGGTCAAGAAGGTCGTGCCCGGCGCCGCCACCTTCCGGACCGTGCCATCCGCGGGAGCCCGTCACGCACTGGAAACGTACCTGCTGGTCAACCGGGTCGAAACCCTGCAGCCGGGGCTGTACTGGTACAGCGCCCTGCGCCATGCCCTGCTGGCCCTGCAGGAAGCGCCAGGGAGCGAAGACGCAGAGGCATCCGGAACGATCTCCGACCGCGTGACGGAGGCCTGCCTCGGCCAGGAGTTCGTCAAGGCCAGCGCGGTTACCTTGCTCTGGGCGGCGGAGACACACCGCATGAGCTGGCGATACGGAGAGCGCGGCTACCGCTACCTGCACCTCGACGCCGGCCATGCCTGCCAGAATCTCTGCCTGGCCGCGGAAGCGATCGGCTGCGGCGCCTGCGCCATCGCGGCCTTCTCGGACGAGGCAGTCAACGCACTGCTGGGCCTGGACGGCCGCGCCCGATTCGCGATCTACGTGGCTGCGGTGGGCAAGCGATGAGCACGCTCTGGAGCGAGCCCTTCACGGTCCACACCTACGAGGTGGGCGCAGGGGGCAGGGCCTCGATCCAGGCCCTCTGCGCCTTCCTCCAGGAGGCGGCGGGCCGCAACGCCGACGCCATGGGGCTGAGCCTCCCGCAGCTCATGGAGAAGGGATTGACCTGGGTGCTCTCCCGGCTGCTCGTCCGCGTGTACGAATACCCGCGCTGGTGGGAGAAGCTGCTGGTCCAGACCTGGCCGTCCGGCTTCCACCGCCTGTTCGCCCTGCGGGAGTGGCGGATCTTTCGGGGTGACGAGCTGCTCGGCGAGGCCACCAGCTCCTGGCTCATGGTCCACGTCGACGGCCGGCGGCCGGTGCGCCCGGACAGCCACGGAGAGTGGGCCGGGCGCATCTACCCGCAGCGGGCCATCCCCGTCACCCTGGAAAAGCTACCCGACCCGCAGTCCCCCGACCTGGCACCCTCCGCCCCCGGGGACGGCGCCGCCGAAGTCTACGAGGGGGATTTCGGGGTCCGCTACCGGGACCTGGACATGAACGGCCACGCCAACAACCTCAGCTACCTGGACTGGCTGTTGGAGATCCTCCCGCCCGCCTTCCGGGACCGGCACACCCTCGGGGAGCTGGAGCTGAACTTTCTGGCCGAGCTCGGCCCCGGCGAGACGGTCCGCTCCCGCGCCGTGACCGCCCCCGGCGAGGCGGTTTCCGATGACGCGGCTTTCGGCCGGAAGGCTTCCGGCCGGGCGCACCCCGGGTCGGTCGACCTGCATCACACCCTGGCTTGCCTGCGGGACGGCCGGATCGCTGCCCGGGCCCGCACCCGCTGGCTCCCCTCGGCGTAAGGGTGCGGGGCCGCCGGTTTCCTCGGGGGTGAGCCTCCGGGGCCGCCGGCTCTCAGGCTCCGTCCAGGATACGAACAGCCTCGAAGATCAGGTCTCGGAAGCTCTCCCGGTCCACCTCCAGGGCCACCTCGGCGTTGGGCCGGCGCCCGGTCACCCCGCGCACGTCCACGACCGTGCGCCCCCGGGTCAGCTCCCCGGCGGTCTCGATCTCCACGTTCAGAAACTTGGTGCGTATGACCCCCGGGCGCAGCAGGTGCGCCACGGCCAGGGCGTCGTGCAGGGGCGCCCCCTCGAAGCCGAATACCTCCCGGTTGGCGCGGGCGAAGTACCCGAGCAGGGGGGCCACGACCGTCGAGACCCTTCCGCTCCAGCGGCTTACCTCCTCGATCTCGTCGAAGGTCAGGAAGGCCTTGTTGGTGACGTCCAGCCCGACCATGGTGAGGGCCGCCCCACAGGTGAACACGATCCTGGCCGCCTCGGGATCCACGTAGATGTTGAACTCCGCCGCCGGGGTCACGTTGGAGTCGAACACCGCCCCGCCCATGAGCACGATGCGCTGGATGTTGGCCACGATGCCCGGGTCCTTGCGCAGCGCGAGGGCCACGTTGGTGAGGGGTCCCGTCGGCACCAGGGTCACCGGCTCCGGCGAGGCGCGCAGCGCGTCGATCAGAAAGTCCACGGCGTGCACGGGCAGGCCCTCCGTGGCCGGCTCCGGAAGCTCCGCGCCCTCCAGCCCGCTCGACCCGTGGATGGCGGGGGCCGTGGTCATCTCCCGCACCAGGGGTCGATCCGCGCCGCGGGCCACCGGGATGCGGGTGCGGCCGATCAGGGTCAGGATCCGCCTGGCGTTGAGCCAGGTCTTGTCACCGGTCTGGTTGCCCGCCACGGTCGTGATCCCCAGCAGCTCCAGCTGCTGCGGGTGGGCACACGCCAGCATGATGGCCATCATGTCGTCGTGGCCGGGATCGCAGTCCAGGAGGATCTTCACTGCCTTGGGGCCCCGGACGCGCTCACCGGCTCTTCCCGAACTTCAGGGCTCCGTCCAGCGCGGCTCCCAGGAAGAACATCCCGAACACCGCCAGGATCGTCC
This sequence comes from Spirochaetales bacterium, assembly GCA_016930895.1. Next base: position 5,384 of record JAFGFV010000501.1, read on the forward strand.
ACACCGAGCTCAACCTGAGCCCCAGCACGCCGAACAGGACCGCCAGGGCGCCTCCGCCGATCAGGGTGAGCGCCCCCGCCATCCGGCCGCCGATCTTGAGGTGAAACAGCCCCAGGAACAGGGGCAGGAACACCATCAGGATCCTGGAGGAGGAGACGGACAGCTCCACGAGATAGTTCGGGCGGGTCAGGGAGAAGAGCACGACCAGCACGGTCAACACCACGATGAACAACCGACCCGACCAGACGCTGCGCTTCTGCCGCAACAGGTCCCGGGTCAGCATCGAGGACAAGCTCAGGATGATGGAGTTGGCGGTGGTGACCGAAGCAAAGACGATGGTCAGGGCCAACGGCAGGGCCAGCCAGCGCCCCATCTGGGCCAGGACGTTGACGATGGTCGTGTCCCGGTCCGTCACTTGAGGGAAGGCCCCGGCCAGGGTCCCGAACTTGGCGGAGAAACCGATAAAGGTGACGATGAGCGTGTACAGGGCCCCGAAGACGCCGAACAGGAGCAGCATCTTCCGCAGGTCCTTCTTGCGCTTCAGGATGAACAGCCGCTGGACCACCTGGGGATTGGTCAGGGCGAAGAAGCACCACGGCAGGGTCAGGTTGATGAAGAACACCGGGGTCCAAACCTGGTTCGGAAAGGTGGAAAGCTCCACCCCGCCGAACCGCCGGCCGCACCAGATCACCGCGATGACGGCCAGGGCAATCATGAAGGCCCCCTGCAGCGCGTCGGTGATCGCCACCCCCCGCAAACCGCCCAGCAGCGCCCAGATGCAGATGATCACGGCGGCTACGATGATCCCCGTGGTGAAGCTGATTTCGTAGGTCTGAAAGATCAACGCCAGCCCGATCACCTGGACCGAGGTGTACGGGATGAGCGCCACGAAAGCGACCACCGCCCCGAGGGACCCGGTCAGGGGCCCGTAGCGGTCGGAGAACATCTCCATGGGCGAGACGTATCCCCGGTCCCTCCCCATCTGCCAGATCCGTCCCCCATAGACCGAGAGCAGGATCAGGGTGGCCACGAGGTAGGCCATCTCGAAGATCAGCGCGCCCACCCCGGTGGCGTACGACAGGCCCACCAGGCCCACCATCATGAACGCCGAGTACGTGGTGGCCGCGTAGGTCATGGCCGAGACGACCCAGCCGATGGCGCCGTTGCCGATGAAGTAATCCGCCTGCGACTGCCGGGCCCGCATCACGAGAATGGAGATCACCGTTCCGATGACCGCATACACAACGAGCAGTATCACGAACTCATTCATCTTCCCTCACCTCCCCCGGTTCAACGATCCCTCGCGACAACCCTCATCTGGTGTTATACCCCCAACGACCGGGCCTGTCGAGGCTCCCGGGGGTGTGGGATGCGGCCCCGAAGCCTTCGTGCGCTGCGCTTGGTGCGCCCGCCCTTTCTCTCTATAATACGCCGATGCGCTGCGGACCGGCTCGTTACGTCGGCGCCCTGGATCAGGGCACCACCTCGACCCGCTTCATCCTCTTCGACCGCCGCGGCCGCCCGGTCCACAGCTGCCAGCGGGAACACCGGCAGCTGTATCCTCGCCCGGGGTGGGTCGAGCACGATCCCGTCGAGATCCGGGACCGAAGCCTGGAGGTCATCTCGACCACACTGGCAGAAGCGGAGGCGCAGCCGGCGGAGCTGGCCGCCCTGGGGATCACCAACCAGCGGGAGACCGTGATCGTCTGGGACCGCGAGACCGGGGAGCCCTTCGGCAACGCCGTGGTCTGGCAGGACACCCGGACCGCCGCCATCGTGGACCTGCTGGCGCGCGATGGGGGCATCGACCGCTTCCGCGATCGGGTGGGGCTCCCGCTGGCCACGTACTTCTCCGGGCCCAAGCTCCAGTGGGTCCTGGAGAACCGGCCGGGGGTCCGGGAGGCCGCGGAGCGGGGCCGAGCCCTCTGCGGGACCGTGGACAGCTGGCTCATCTGGTGGCTTACCGGCGGCCCGAACGGCGGACGCCACCTGACCGACCCCACCAACGCCAGCCGCACCATGCTCATGGATCTGCAGACCCTGTCCTGGGACGCGGGCATGCTGGAGGTCTTCGGGATCCCGGAGGCCTGCCTGCCGCAGATCGTGCCTTCGGTGCCGGGAGAGCCCTACGGGTCCACCCGGGCGGACGGTCCGCTGGGGGCCTCGATCCCGGTGGCCGGCGCGTTGGGCGACCAGCAGGCGGCCCTGTTCGGGCAGGCCTGCTTCGAGAGCGGCTCGGCCAAGAACACCTACGGGACCGGCTGCTTCCTGCTGCTCAACACCGGGACCAGGCCCGTGCGCTCCCGCCATGGGCTGATCACCACGGTGGCCTATCAGCTCGGGCAGGAAGCTCCGCGCTACGCCCTGGAGGGATCCATCGCCGTCACCGGGGCCCTGGTGCAGTGGCTGCGGGACAACCTAGGGCTGATCTCCAGCTCCGCAGAGATCGAGGAGCGGGCGGGGGAGGTGGAGGACTCGGGGGGCGTGTACTTCGTGCCGGCCTTCTCGGGGCTGTTTGCCCCCTACTGGCGCAGCGATGCCCGGGGCCTGATCATCGGCCTGAGCGCCTACGCCCGCCGGGGCCACCTGGCCCGGGCCGCCCTCGAGGCCACGGCCTTCCAGACCCTGGAGATCTACGAGGCAATGAGGCAGGAGACGGGGATGGAGATGTCCTGCCTGCGGGTGGACGGAGGCATGGTGGTCAACGAGCTGCTCATGCAGTTCCAGGCGGACCTGCTGGGCTTCCCGGTGGTCCGCCCGATGGTCAGCGAGACCACCGCCCTGGGTGCCGCCTTCGCGGCCGGGCTTGCCACCGGGTTCTGGAAGGACCGGCAGGAGATCGAGGGGCTGTGGGCGGAACACAAGCGCTGGCAGCCGGCCATGGACCCGGCCGTCCGCCGGGAGCGGATTCGGCAGTGGAAGCGCGCCGTGGAGCGCAGCATCGGCTGGCTGGAAAAGGAGTGAGTTGAGACAATGGCGCGCACCCAAGGCGGGGACGGGAGGGAGGTCTACGACATCGCCGTGATCGGCGCCGGGGTCACCGGGGCGGCCATCGCCCGGAGACTGTCGGCCTACCGGGTTTCCGTCGTGCTCCTGGAGAAGGAGTGCGACGTGAGCTTCGGGGTCTCCAAGGCGAACTCCGGAATCATCCACGGCGGGTTTCACTACGCCGCGGCCACGACCCTGAAGGGGCGCCTGGAGGTCCTGGGAAACCTGATGTTCGACCGCCTGCACAAGGAGCTGCACTTTCCCTTCCGCCGCTGCGGCATCCTGGTGGTGGCCTTCAGCGTGGAGGAGATGAGGGCCGCCGAGGAGCTGTACCGCCGCGGGGTCGAGAACCAGGTGATCGGTATCGAGCTGGCCGGGCGCGAGCGGATGCTGTTCCTGGAGCCCAAGCTCAACCCCGACGTGGTGGGCGGGCTGTACGCCCCCGGAGGTGGGGTCGTCGAGCCGTACCGCTTCGTGTTTTCCCTGATCGAGAGCGCCCAGGCCAACGGTGTACAGCTGCGCACCTCCTTCAGGGTCGCGGAGGCGCGGCCGGAGACCGGGGCGGCCGCGCGGGCCGGAGGACCCCGCTGGACCCTGATCTCCCACACCGGCGAGCGGGTGCGGGTGCGCACCGCCATCAATGCAGCGGGGCTGTACGCGGACGAGGTCTCCGGGCTCTTCGGGGCGGAGAGCTTCAGGATCGTGCCCCGCAAGGGAGAGGAGTTCCTGCTGGACCGCAACGCCAGCGGCCTTCCCGACAAGGTGGTGTTTCCGGTCCCGAGCGCCCACTCCAAGGGGATCCTGGTGATCCCGACGGTCGAGGGGACCTGCATGGTCGGGCCCACCGCCGACGAGCAGGAGGACAAGGAAGACCTGACCACCACCCGGGAGAACTTCGAGAGGATCTTTGCGGTCGCGCGCAGGCTGGTCCCGACCATCTCCGAGCGGGACATCATCAACTCTTTCGCCGGCCTGCGGCCCGCCTTGGAGGGCCAGGACTTCCTGATCGCGGTTTCGGCCAAGGTGCCGGGACTGGTGCAGGTAGCCGGGATCCAGTCCCCGGGGCTGACCGCGGCCCCGGCCATCGCGGACTACGTGAAGGACCTGGTCAAGAAGACCGGGCTCACCCTCGAGGAAAAGGTGGACTGGGAGCCCACCCTGCCCGCGGTGCCCCGGATCCGGGAACTCTCCCCCTTCGAGGCGGACGCCCTGGTCCGGGAGAACCCGGCCTACGGGGAGATCGTCTGCCGCTGCGAGTCGGTCAGCGAGGCGGAGATCGTGGCCGCGATCCGCCGCGGCCACACCACCATGGACGGGATCAAGTTCTACACCCGCGCCCAGATGGGACGCTGCCAGGGGGGGTTCTGCACCTACAAGATCCTCAAGATCCTGCAGCGGGAGACCGGCATGAGCCTGGACCAGGTCACCAAGCGCGGCGGCGCGAGTCGGCTGCTCCTAGGCCACGTGGGCGACCGGAGGCGGGAGGAGGCGCAGCCATGACCGAACGGCGCTACGACGCGACGGTGCTCGGCGGGGGCTCGGCGGGGCTGGCCGCGGCCCTGGAGATCGCCGAGCGGGGCCACCGCGTGGCCGTGCTGGAGCGGGAGCACGAGCTGGGGGGGATCCTGAACCAGTGCATCCACAACGGCTTCGGGCTGCACCGTTTTGGCGACGATCTGACCGGTCCGGAGTACGCGGAGCGCTTCATCCAGCGGGCCGCGGAACACCCGGGGGTGGACATCTTCCTGGACACCACGGCGCTGGAGGCGGGCCTGGACGGCTCCCCCGTAATCTACGGATACTCCAGCCGGCAGGGAATTCTCGAGCTGCGCTCGGGAGCCGTGGTGCTGGCCATGGGCTGCCGCGAGCGCAACCGGGGCAACATCGGCATCCCGGGGACCCGCCCCGCGGGGGTGTACACCGCCGGGCTGGCCCAACGGCTGATCAACATCGACGGGATCGTACCCGGGCGTCGCGCCGTGGTGGTGGGCTCCGGGGACATCGGGCTGATCATGGCGCGGCGCCTGTCCTGGGTCGGCACCGAGGTCCAGGCGGTCGTCGAGATC
>JAFGFV010000502.1 GCA_016930895.1 Spirochaetales bacterium
AGAAGTGCATCAGGTGCGGCATGTGCCTCGCCAGCTGCCGCTTCGACGCGATTTCCGTGCACTAGATCACGACAGAACAGCGAGGTTTTGACATGAGCGAGAACGTGACACTGACGATAGACGGCAGGGAAGTGTCGGTCCGATCGGGGGTCACCATCTACTGGGCCGCCAAGAAGCTGGGCATCGAGATCCCGCATCTCTGCTACGGGGAGGACCTTCCTCCCATGAGCTCCTGCAGGCTCTGCGTGGTGGAGGTGGAGGGAATGCGCACCCTCGCCGCCTCCTGCTCGCACCCTGTGGCACAGGGAATGATCGTCAAGACCGACACCGAGAGAGTGCGCCGCGCCCGCAAGGCCAACCTGGAGCTGATCCTCTCCGACCACAACGTGGAGTGCATCGTCTGCGAGAAGAGCGGTGACTGCCTTCTCGAGAAGTACGCCTACGAGTTCGGCATCAAGGAACCCTCCTACGGCGGGGATAGAAACCAACACCCGGTACATGACGACGACCCCTTCATCGTCCGGGACTACAACAAGTGCATCCTCTGCGGCCGGTGCGTCTACGCCTGCAGTGAGATCCAACGCGACCAGGCGATCAGCGTGTCCAGCCGGGGCTTCGGGGCCCACATCTCCACGGCTTTCGACCGCCCGCTGCAGGACACCACCTGCGAGTTCTGCGGGCGCTGCATCAGCGTCTGCCCCGTGGGGGCGCTGAGCGAGAAATCCAGGCAGCGCAAGGGCCGGGAGTGGGAGCTCGAGACCGCCGCCACCATCTGCCCCTACTGCGGCTGCGGCTGCACCCTGGTCATGCACACCCGGGGCGGCGAGCTGGTCAAGGTAACCACCACCCGGGACAGCGTGGGCCGGGGCAACCTGTGCGTGAAGGGCAAGTTCGGGACCCACTTCATCAATCACGAGGAACGGCTGACCCGGCCCCTGATCAAGCGGGACGGACGCTTCGAAGAAGCCTCCTGGGACGAGGCCCTCGACCTGGTGGCCAAACACCTGCGGGAGATCAAGGAAGCCCACGGCCCCGGGGCGATCGGCGGGCTGTCCAGCGCCAAGTGCACGAACGAGGACAACTACGTCTTCCAGAGGTTCATGCGGGCGGTGATCGGTACGAACAACGTCGACCACTGCGCCCGCCTGTGTCACGCCTCCACCGTGGCGGGGCTGGCCAAGGCCTTCGGCTCCGGGGCCATGACCAACTCGATCACCGAGCTCCGCTTTGTCGACTGCTTCTTCGTGACCGGGTCCAACACTACCGAAGCGCACCCGATCATCGCCCTGGAGATCAAGGCGGCGGTCCAGAAGCACGGCGCCAGGCTCATCGTGGCCGATCCGCGTGAAATCGACCTGGTCCGCTTTGCCACCCTGTGGCTCCGGCACCGCTCCGGCACCGACGTGGCCCTCTTCAACGGAATCATGCACGTGATCCTCGAGGAGGGGCTGGAGGACAGGGAGTTCATCCAGAAGCGCACCGAGGACTTCGAGAAGCTCAAGGCGGTCGTGGCCCAGTACACCCCCGAGAAGGTCGAGGCGATCACCGGGGTGCCAAGGGAAAAGATCGTCGAAGCCGCCCGACTCTACGCGGGCGCGGACAAGGGCTCGATCGTCTACAGCATGGGCATCACCCAGCACACCACCGGCACGGACAACGTCCTTTCCCTGGCCAACCTGGCCATGCTCACCGGCAACGTGGGCCGGAAGTCCACCGGCGTGAACCCCCTGCGGGGGCAGAACAACGTGCAGGGGGCCTGTGACCTCGGCGCGCTTCCCAACGTGTACCCGGGGTACCAGCAGGTGGCCAATCCCCAGATCCAGGAGAAGTTCGAACAGGCCTGGGGCGCCTCCCTGTCCCTGTCGCCGGGCCTGACCGTGGTGGAGATGCTCCACGGGGCCGAAGAGGGCAAGATCCGGGGCATGTACATCATGGGCGAGAACCCCTTCCTGAGCGACCCGAACGCCAACCGGGTCAGGAAGGACCTGGAGTCCCTGGAGTTCCTGGTTGTCCAGGACATCTTCCTCTCCGAGACTGCCGAGTTCGCCGACGTGGTCCTGCCCGCGACCAGCTTCGCGGAGAAAGATGGGACCTTCACCAACACCGAGCGGCGGGTCCAGCTCCTGCGCAAGGTGCTCGATCCCCCTGGAGAAGCCCGTGCCGACTGGCAGATCCTGTGCGACGTGGCCGCCCGCCTGGGCTCTCCCATGAGCTACCAGAGCGCGGAGAGCATCATGGACGAGATCGCCTCGCTGACCCCGATCTACGGCGGCATCCACCACGATCGGCTGGAAGGCCGCGGGCTGCAGTGGCCCTGTCCGGACCGGGAGCACCCCGGCACGCCCTTCCTGCACCAGGGCATGTTCTCCCGGGGCAAGGGCCTGTTTTCCGCAGTGGAGTACATCCCCCCGGCGGAGGAGCCGGATCGGGAGTACCCCTACCTGCTCACCACCGGAAGGATCCTCTATCACTTCCACACCGGGACCATGACCCGCAGGGTCGAGGCCTTGGACGCCATCCGGCCCGACGGCTTCGTGGAGATCCATCCGGAGGACGCGGAGGTCCTCGGGATCGCCGACGGGGGCCTGACCGAGCTCACCTCGCGCCGCGGCACGGTCCAGGCCAAGGCCGTGGTCACCCGGCGCTCGCGACCGGGGTCGGTATTCATGACCTTCCACTACGCCGAGGCGGCGGCCAACCTCCTGACCAACGACGCCCTGGACCCGGTGGCCAAAATCCCGGAGTTCAAGGTGTGCGCGGTGAAGATTCGCCCTGCGTCGGGGTCGGGCCCCAAGGAGGCGAAGCCGGCACAATCGGAGGCAGCCGGCCGCCAGGCCGGGAAGCGGGCCGGATAGAGCCGCGTCGGCGGGGGAACGGCCCCTATTCCCGCCGGCGCCCCTCGTGGGGGTACCCGAGGTCCACCTCCAGCTTGCTGCGGCTGACCCCGTTGGGCACGATGCACAGAAAGCCGAGGGGCTCGTCCCCCTCCTGCAGGAGCTGGTGCCGCTCGTCGGGCTCGATCAGGATGGCGTCGTGGGGACGCAAGGGGTAGCGCTCTCCCTCGAGCAGCAGGGCCCCGCGGCCGCGCACCACGAACACCTCGTGCTCGTAGGGGTGCACGTCCTCGGACGAAGAGGCCCCCGGCTCCAGCTCGAAGTAGCGCATCTCGAAGCCCGGCGCCCCGAACTCCTCCAGAACCAGGTAGCGGATCGAAACCCCGGGGCGGTAGCTCCGGTTGACGCCCCTCTCCGGGATATCGTGCAGATTGATCTTGTACATTACTCGGGACGCTCCCGCGCAGGCGCGCCGGCCACGGCCAGCGGCTACATCCGGTCGATGATGCGGTTGACCCGCTCCAGGACCTTCTGCCTGTCCTCCCCCCGGATG
>JAFGFV010000503.1 GCA_016930895.1 Spirochaetales bacterium
GGGTCTGAGGCGAGCGGGTCTGAGGCGAGCGCCGCGTCGTCGCCTCCCTGCCCGGGAATCGGCTCCTCCACGGGCACCGGGAACCACCGGGTGTAGCTCGCCTCGAACACGGGCTCCGGCTCACCGCGAATCTCGCGGAGCTCCAGGTCCGTGATCCCGAACACCGTCTTCGGGGGCTCCAGGGGCGGTCTTCCCATCCGGTCCCACTCGTCGGCGGGAAGCACGCTCGAAACGCCTTCGTATCCCTGGGTTACCCGCGACATGACGTACAGGTTGATGACCTCGCGGATGGTCTCCCTGCCCGCCCCGTCGGCGGTGCAGTCTTCCATGAGGTCGTGGTCCAGGCTGTTCATGGCCTGCAGGTAGGCCTCCACGACCTGGCGGGGCGTGAATCCCAGGGTGGCCCTGGGGGCCAGCAGGTGGCGCACGTAGCTGCCCAGCAGGATTCCGACGACGATCAACACCGCGGCCGTGATCCCGACGGTGAGTCCCTTGCGCTGCCAGAAGACCTTGCGGCCGTACGCCCGGGCGGCCCTCGCGGATTCGGCCCGTGCCCGCTCGGCCAGCTCCCGCTGTTCCCTGGGCTCGAGGGCCCTGAACAGCCCCTCCCGGTTCCAGTCCGCAAGCGCGCCCGCCCACTCTCCGAGGGAGGGAGGGGGCCCGGTCTCCCGTCCCAGGGCCCGCAGGATGAACCTCGCGGGCTCGCCGCGCAGGCCCGGCAGACGGACCGCCGGGGAGGCGAGAGGCAGGTGCCGCACCCTGTTGTGCATCTCCTCCGCCGAGTCGGCCGCGAAGGGATACTCGCCCAGCACCCCCCTGTAGGCAAGAGCCCCCAGGGCGAAGGACAGGTTCGCGGAGGGGTGCGCAGACCGGTGCGGGGTCCCTTCCCCAACGGAGGACGCGACCTGGCGGGTCTCGCGGGGCAGCCAGTCCGGGTGGTTGATCGGCTCGAAGACCTGCAGCTTGTACGGCGCCGGGTGGAGCTCCAGGACTTTCTTCATCAGCCCGGGGGGCAGGAACAGGACTCCCCCCTGGTCGAGGAACAGCACTGCGTCGGTCTGCAGGGACCGCGGCCGGATGTCGTGCTCCTCCAGGCGGGCGAGGGCCTCGGCCAGGCGCACGAGCCAGGGCAGCGCCGCCGGTCTTTCGCCCTGGCCGGCGGGCGTCTGCTCCGCGCCGATCACCGTCTCCAGAAGGCGCCCGCGTTCCCCGGGGCCGTACAGGAACAGGGTGTTCCCCCGCGCGAAGAAGCCCTCGAAGTGCCACGGTTCCACCCGCTGCCCGACCACCCGGTAGCCCGGCTCGCTGGTCACGGGGGGAAACAGCCGCAGCACGTGGTCCTTGCGCAGGGTGCCGAGAGGCACCGCCAGCACCTCCCGCCCTTCGTGCAGAAGGGGGGACGGCAGGGGCAGGCTCACCCGTCTTCCTCGCCGAAGACGAGAGCGCTGAAGATCTCGATTCGGGTCTCCGGAGAACGCCAGCAGTCCCCCGGCAGGCCCGCCTTGTAGCAGGTATGGGTCAAGAAGGTCTCCCGGTCCCATCCATACTCCGTGGCGACCTGGGGCAGGAGCAGCCCGGACTGGAAGCCCCGGCGCATCATGACCCCATGGGTGCCGACCTGGATCTCTTCGAGGCTCTTGATCTCCTGCAGGGGAGAAAGCACCGAAATCTCCAGGGACACCTCCTCCCACTCCTTTCTGGCCAGAGGCGGGAAGCGCGGGTCCTGGAAGGCCGCGGACTGGGCGGTCTCTTTGACGGTGTCGATCAGCGGGGCTCGGGCCACCACGAAGCCGATACAGCCCCGAAGCTTGCCGCGGCTGTGCAACGTGACGAAGGCGCCGCAGCGTTTCCGCAGGGTGTCGGTGGGGGTCGGGTAGCGGGGTGAGCGGCCCAGAAGCCGGGACTCGATGGCTTCCCGCGCGGTCTGGATCAGGATGCGCCGTTCTTCGTCGGACAGGGCAAAATCCACGCTTTACGACTCGTCGGCGGTAAGGGCTACCGCAGCGTATTGGACGACCCGCTTGGGGTCGCCTCCGGCGGGAAGAGAGCTCCCTCTGTCCAGTACGACGGCGTTCCCGCCGATCCGCCGGTGCAGCAGGAGTATAGCAGCTATGCACGCCCCGCCGCAAGCGACGAGGCGTTTGCGCCCCGGACTCTCCACCAGGGCTTCCCAGTCCATGGCCCGGATCCGCTCGAGGATCGCCTCCGCCTGGACCCCGCTTTCCCGGTCCGGCAGGAAGGTGCTCAGGTTCGAGGAGACCACGAACAGGGTGGTGCCCAGGCGATCCCGGGTGAGCTCCCACAGTGCCTCGGAAAGCGCCTCCACCCGCCCGCGGGAGAAGGACCCCAGGAGAAGGGGAAGGATCCTGGCCTGCGGATGCAGCACCTGCAGGAAGGGAAGCAGCACCTCCAGGCAGTGCTCCTCCAGATGCGGCGCCTCGTCGTACCGGAAGTCCCGGGCGTGCTCGGCGAGCGCCTGCGTGAGCTCCTGGTCCACGGGGACGTTCCCCAGGGGGGTCTGGAAGGCCTGGGATTCGCACAGCAGCACGGCGTCCGTAGGCTCCCGGTGGACCGGGCCGATCAGCACGGCCAGCTCCACCGGCCGTCCTGCGCAAGCCTTGAAGGCCGTGGCGGCGATGGTGCCGGAGTAGTCGAAAGCCGCGTGGGGACAGACGATGGACTGCGCCCGGAGGGAAACGGTGGGGCTTTTTTCCAGCAGCCCCTCGACGGCCTCCCGCAGGCGCTCCGGCTCCTGGGGGTAGAAGATGCCGTCGACGGTGGACGCCCGGATGCGCTCGTTGGGGATCTCTTGCCGCGCCATACACTACAAGTATTGTGGATTCCCGCGCCGAAATCAATGCCGCGAGGATGAACGCCTCACTGCTGGCCCTCCGGCTGGGCCTTCAGGCGGCGCAGACGTGCCGGATCGAGCACGACCTGCAGGTTCTTCTCGTGGGTCGGAAGCACCGTTCCGGTCTTCCCGCCTTTGGCCCGCCGCAGGTACTTGACCTGGGTGTAGTATACGTCACCCCTGGCGGAGCCCCGGCCCTTGCTGTACAGCACGGCCAGGTTGCCCGCGTCGAGGAGGGTGTCCAGGGGCACGCTCTTGCCCGGCAGGGCCCGGACGAACACGTACGAGCCCGGGAAGTCCCGGGCGTGCAGCCAGGTGTCGTTTCCCTTGACGTGGTGCCGCAGCAACTCGTCGTTCTCCTGGGCCGTCCGACCCACGAGAATGGTGAAGGGACCGGAACGGAACAGCAGCCCCGGGGGCCCCTCCTTCTCCTCCGCTGCCTTGCCCTTCTTCGTTACGCCCCGCCGGGCCTCTTCGCGAAGGAGATGGAGCGGAGGCTCCGCTTCGATCTCCCGGCGCAGGGCGCTCAGCTCTTCCAGCTGCCGCCGCAGCTGCCGGTCCTCCTCCTCGAGGAGCCGCAACCCGGCCTTGGCCTTGCGGTACCTGCGGAAGTAGCTCTCGGCGTTGGCCGAAGGGGAGAGTCGGGGATCGAGCTCCACGGCCAGGCTCTGTCCCGGGTCGCCGAAGTCTTCGGCTTCCAGCCAGCGGTCGCCGGGCTCGAGCTCGTGCAGGTGCGCGAGGATCAGCTCCCCGCAGAGCTTGTATTCCTCCAGGCGGGCATAGCCGGCGCGCCTGGATTCGAGGGTCTGCACCGCGGCCAGGAGGCGGTTCTCCTGTCGCTCGAGGCGGCGCAGCACGGTGGCCTGCAGCCTGACGCGTTCCTCCTGCTCCTCCAGGGACCGGTAGTGGGCCTCGACCCGCTGGTTGTAGCTGCCCGGGCCGGGAAACTCCCGCAGGGTGTGCCGCTCCAGGGTCTTGGGATCCCCGGGGGCAAGCTCGCTCTCGGGGCGGTAGCTCCCGCCGGAGATCTCCCTCCGGCGGGGGCGGCGGTACAGGGCGTCCAGGATGGTGCCCTGCGGGTCCGTGGCAATCAGGTTGGCCGCCCCGCCCCAGAGCCGAGCCCAAAGCACCACGGTGCGCTCGGCCTTCCTGACCTCCAGGCGTACGATCCTCTCGCGGGCGAGCTGGCTCGCCGCCACGATCCGGCCGCCCCTCACGTGGGCCCGCAGGAAGCTCACGAAGCGCTGGGGGGTCCCGCCGCCCGGGGGCTTGCGGGACAGCAAGTGCAGTCGCTGGTGAGGAGTGGCGAAGCAGAAGAACAGCCGAAAGCTGCTTCCGCGGTTGAAGAGCTCCAGGATGAGCTGGGGGGGCTTGGGCTGGCGGACCTCCTGCACCAGGGCCCCCTCGAGAGGGATTTCCTCGAGGACCCGGTCGATCTCTCTCCAGTTCAGGGACACGGGAGGCGGGGCGTCAGTCCGACCCCTGCGTGGGGTCCTGCGCCGACTCCAGGAAGAGGGCTGCATCCGCGGGGGAGAAGAAGACGAAGTAGACGGTCCGGGGCAGCTCGTGGTCCTCCAGGAACTCCCGGACCGCGTCGAAGGCGACCCGCGCGGCCTTTTCCTTGGGATAGCCGTAGACCCCGGTGGAGATCGCCGGGAAGGCCACGGTGCTCAAGCCCAGGCGCGCAGCCTCTTCCAGGCTGCTGCGGTAGCATCCGGCCAGGGTGGCAGGCTCTCCCCGGGTCCCGCCGTGCCAGACCGGTCCCACGGTGTGGATCACGTAACGGGAAGGCATGTCGCCCGCCCCGGTGACCGCCGCCTGTCCGGCGGGCAGGCCGTCCGGATAGCGGTCGGCCCGCAGCTGCCTGCACTCCCGCAGGACGGACGGCCCTCCGGCCCTGTGGATGGCGCCGTCCACCCCGCCGCCCCCCATCAGGCCGGAGTTGGCGGCGTTCACCACCGCGTCCGTCTCCATCCGGGTGATATCCCCCGTCCTCACGATCAGGCGCCCCCCGAGTAGAGCCGTTTCTTCCATATGGGTACTCCCTTCAGGGCCTGGCGGCAAAGCCCGTAACCATCGCCCCAATGATAAGGGCGAGATTGACCGCCGGCAAGAGCCAGGGCAGCTGCCGCCGCTTGCGCAGGGCAAGACGCAGGAGGAACGCCGCCGGGATCGCCGCCACCGGCAGGATGCCCAGGAAGCCGTGGGGAAAGAAGGGCGCCTGGAGGGTGGTCATCAGCAGCAGTCCGGTCAGCGCGGCGGCCGGCAGCAGGGCCTGCGCCAGGCTGCGGGCCAGCCGGTCGAAGGCCGTGGGCCGGGCGGTCCCACGGTCGATGGACAGGCCTCGCAGGAAGAAGGCTGCGTGGGCCGCAAGCAGGCCGATGGCGGTGCCCAGGTGGAGGATGCGGAGCACGGCTTCAATCCGTCGGGGAGGCGGACATGCCGCGCCGCCCGGCGGGCCGTCCGTGCGCGGACCGTCCCTGTGCGAGCCGCCGCCTGTCCCAGGCCCGTCGCGCCTCCCCGGCCAGGTAGAAGGAGCCCGTGATCAGGAGCGGCAGGCCGGCCTCCGCCCGCTCCAGGGCCCGCTCCAGGGCCGCGGCCGGCTCCGGGACCAGCTCCGTGTTGGGGTTCAGGGCGGCGAACCGGTCGTGCACCTCCTGAGGGCGGCTTTCCCGCTGCCCGCCCGTGGAGGTCGTGACGATCGCCTGGAAGCGGGGGGCCAGCACGGCGGCCATCTCCCCGATCTTCTTGTCCGCCGCGGCCGCGAAGAGCAGGACGCCCCGCTGCGGGAACAGGGAGCAGAAGCTCTCCGCCGCCCTGGCGACCGAGCGCGGGGTATGGGCCCCGTCCAGGACCACGGGCGGGGCGCGCCGCAGCACCTCCATGCGGGCGGGCAGGGTGGCCGCGGCGCAGCCGGCCGCGATCGCCGCCGGCGGGACCCCGAGCCGGCGCAGCGCCAGGTAGGCCAGGGCCGCGTTCTCCCCCTGGTGGGCCCCGAGCATGGCCACCCGCAGCTGCTGCTCGGTCCCGTCGGCCAGACGCAGGCGCACGCGGGTGCCGTCGGAAGCGCACTGGATCTCCAGGGCCGCGAGCTCCTCGTCGCGGAAGCGGATCGGACAGCCCCGCTCCCGCGCGGTCCGCCGGAGCACCTGCTCGGCTTCCGGGGCCTGGGGGGCGCAGATCGCCGGGACCCCGGGCTTGAGGATCCCGGCCTTCTCCCGGGCGATCGCCTCCAGGGTATCGCCGAGCACCTCGGTGTGCTCCAGCTCGATCGGGGTGATCAGGGCGAGCTCGGGCTGGACCAGGTTGGTGGCATCCAGCCGCCCGCCGATCCCGGTCTCCACCACTGCGAGCTCGCAGCCCGCCGCCCGGAAGGTGCGGAACGCGAGCAGGGTGAGCAGCTCGAAGGTGCTCGGGGGGCCGTAGGAGTCCAGGACTTGCTGCGGCAGTCCGTCGACCAGCTCCCGCAGCTCCTCGGCCTGGGCCAGGAGGAGCCCCGGCAACGGCTCCTCGGCCCCGCTCGCGGGACCGGGGGCCAGCACCCGGATGCGCTCGGTGTAGCTGACCACATGGGGGGAGGTGTACAGCCCGGCGCGCACTCCGGAATGCCTCAGGCCTTCTGCGATCATGGCGGCGGTGGAGCCTTTGCCCTTGGTGCCGGCCAGGTGCACGGTGCGGCAGGCGAGCTGCGGGTCCCCCGAGGCGGCCGCCAGGGCGCGCATCCGGTCCAGCTGATAGGTGCGGGCATCGAACAGGGAGGCCGAGCGCTCCAGGTTGGTGAAACCCTCGATCCAGGCGAAGGCGCTGTCCAGGTCCTGAAAGCTCACGCCGGCCCCTCCCCCCCGCTTTCAGCTCCCCCCGCGCCGTGTGCCTTGGCGGCCCCCGCGTTCCTTCCCGGACGGCGGCGCTCCAGCGCCAGCGCGTGGGCCGCGAAGCCCTCGTACCGAGCCAGGGAGATCACCGGGGAGCGCAGCCCCTCCAGCCCCGCCTCGGTCACGTAGAGGACCGAGGAGCTCTTCATGAACTCCCTGACCGACAGGGGGGAACGGGTCCGCGCCCACCCGCCGGTGGGGATGACGTTGTTGCAGCCGCCGGCGTAGTTGGCCACGGAGAAGGGGGTGTTCTGCCCGAGGAGGATCTCCCCGGCGTGCACCACCCGCGGCAGCAGGTCGAAGGGCTCGCGGCAGGCCAGCTGCAGGTGCTCCGGGGCGTAGGCGTTCACGAACTCGACGGCCCCGTCCAGGTCGCCGGTGAGCACGATGCCTCCGAACCCTGCCAGCACGTCCCGCACGAAGCCGGCCCGCTCTTCGGGGAGCTCTCCCAGCAGGCGGGGCAGGGCTTCCCGCACCGCCCCCGCCACCTCGCGGCTGGGGGTCACGAGAAAGGCGCTGGAGTCCGAGCCGTGCTCGGCCTCGATCATCAGGTCCAGGGCGAGCCGCTCGGGGTCGGCCTCTGCGTCGGCCAGGATGATGCTCTCCGAAGGACCTGCGGGGAGCCCCACGTCCACCTCCCCCCGCAGCTCCTGCTTGGCCGCCGCCACGTACAGGCTGCCGGGGCCCAGGATCTTGTCGACCCGAGGGATGGCGGCGGTGCCGAAGGCGAGCGCTCCGATCCCCTGGACCCCGCCGACCCGATAGACCTCCCGGACCCCGCACAGCTGCGCCGTGAAGAGCACCGCCGGGTCGACCCGGCCGTCCCGGTCCGGAGGGGTCACGCAGGCTACGCGCGGCACCCCGGCGATGGCGGCGGGGAGGGCCTGCATGTACATGACCGAGGGGAAGCTCCCCCGTCCGTGCGGCACGTACAGCCCCACCGAGTCGAGGGGGACCCAGCGCTCCCCGGCGTACACCCCGGGCTTCACCTCCACGAGCTCGAGCTCCTTGGGCTTCTGGCCCTGGTGGGCCCGCCGCACGTTGTCCGCGGCGAAACGGACCGCCTCCTGCACGGCCGGCGGGAGCAGGCGCCGGGCTTCCTCGAACTCTTCCTCGGTCACCCGCAGGGGTCTGCCCTCGAGCCGGGCGCCGTCGAAGCGGCGGGTGTAGCGCACCACTGCGGCGTCCCCTTCCTTGCGCACGGCGGCCAGGATCGCACGCACGGATTTCATGACCTCGGCGGGGATGGAGGCCTCCACCCGGCGGCACAGGGTGGCGCGCTCCCCCGCGCTGAGACGGTCCCATTCGAACAGGTTGATCTTCATCCAGAGCTCCTTCTCAGAGCGGCTCCTGCTCAGCGGCCCTTGAGGAACAGGTGGCCATCCTTCCCGCTCTCCTCGAACGGCTGGTAGTTCAGGCGGGACCACTCGAAGTAGTAGCGCTGTCGTTTCGCAGCGAGGGTGTTGTCGAGGCTGAAGTGGTTGATCCCGCAGTTGCCGAACGGAACCAGGGGCATCCAGGTGCGGTGCCCGAAGGTAACCTTCACGATCCACTGCATGATCCCCGAATGGGTCACGCACAGGAGGTTGCCAAGGCCGCGGCCGTACTCCCGGGCCAGGCGTTCCCACAGGCGCTCGGCCCGGGCGTAGAGCTCCACGGCGGGCTCGGCACCCCGGACCCCCTCCCAGCTGCGCTCCTGGAAGCTGCGCCACTGCTCGGGATGGCGCTCGTTGAGCTCACGGATGGTCTGGTCGGTGAACACCCCCGTGTCCAGCTCGTTCAGCTCCGGCAGCACGGTGATCTCGCTCAGCCCGAGGGTGTCCGCCACGATCCGGGCCGTCTCGTGGGCCCGCTTGAGGGGAGAGGAAAACAGGGCCTGGATCCCCCGCTCCTCGAACCATCGGGCCGCCATCCTGGCCTGCTCCCGCCCCTTCGGGGCCAGCGGGTAGTCGTGGCGTCCCTGGATGACCCCGGCGGAGTTCCCCTGGCTTTCCCCGTGGCGGAGGAAGTAGAAGTTGCCCCGCCCGTCCAGCTGGCGAAAATCGATCACACCGCCTCCCGCCCGTCGGCCGTCCCGGCCTCCGACGCCCCGGCCTCCGGTCCGCCGGTCTCCGGTCCGCCGGTCTGGATCCTCTCCCGGTACCAGCGGGCGCTGGCCCGCCAGGTGCGTTCCTGGGTGGCGAAGTTCACGTGCAGCAACCCGAAGCGGGCCCGATAGCCTTCGGCCCACTCGAAGTTGTCCATCAGGGACCAGACAAAGTAGCCCGCAGTTCTCGAGCCTTCCCTGCGGGCGCTGGCCACTGCCCGGATGTGGGCATCCAGGTAGGCGATCCGCTGCCGGTCGTCGAGCCCGGCATGGGGCGGGCTGCACTGCCGCTCGGGTTCCTCCACAGTCGGGTACCCGTTCTCGGTCACATACACCGTGGGGTTGCCGTACTCCTCCTTCAACCTGCAGAGCATGCGGTACAGGCCCCCCGGGTCCACCTCCCAGCCCAGATCGTTGCGCTGCGCCCCCGGAGTGGGTACCACGCGGGCGCGGGCGATCGGCACCCAGGGGCAGTGCCGGTAGCTCTGGGCCTGGTAGTAGTTCAGGGCCAGGAAGTCTCCGGGCTCCCGCATCTCCGGCAGGTCCCGCTCGTAGTCCCGGGGCAGAAACAGCCGCAGCCGGCGCAGGATCTCCGGCGGGTACTTGCCGAAATACAGGGGATCCAGGTAGAAGCGGTTGATCATCTGGTCGGCGAACTCCGCGGCGCGAACGTCCCGAGGGTTGCCCGGGTCCCGGGGGGAGCCGGCCACCTGGTGCTGGGCGATCCCCACCGCGGCGTCGGGGACCGTCTGGCGCAGAATGCGCACCAGGCGGGCGTGCCCCAGGAGCAGGTGATGTGAGACCGCCAGCATCCTCCGGAGGCGCAGGCGCTGTCCCGGCGCGTAGAGCCCGAAGAAGTAGCCGTAGGCCGCGTACACCACCGGCTCGTTGATGGTGATCCAGTGCTTGACCCGGTCACCCAGGGCCTCGAAGAGCACCCGGCCGTAGTGGCAGAGAGCCTCCAGGGAATCGCGCCGGGCGAAGCCCCCGCGTCTCTCCAGCCAGGCGGGGGCGTCCCAGTGAAAGAGCGTGCAGAAGGGCGTGATCCCCCGCTCGAGCAGCTCGTCGACCAGGCGGCTGTAGAAGTCCAGCCCCCGGGGGTTGACCGTGCCGGGCTCGGGCACGATGCGCGGCCAGGCCACCGAGAAGCGGTAGGCCTGCAGCCCCAGGCGCTGCATCTCCCGCACGTCGGAGCGGTAGCGCCGGTAGTGGTCGCAGGCCGTGTCTCCGGTGTCCCCGTTGCGGATCTTGCCGCGGCGGTGGGCGAAATCGTGCCAGATCGAGGCTCCCGCTCCGTCCGCGAGGGGAGAGCCTTCGATCTGGTAGGAGGCGGTGGCCGCTCCCCAGTAGAAGTCTCTCGCGTCCGTCCGTTCCTGCACCGCTGTCCCGTCCTTCGGCGGGGATTGTACCCGA
>JAFGFV010000504.1 GCA_016930895.1 Spirochaetales bacterium
CTTCTCCTTGGCAATCTTCGCGGCCAGGTCCTTGATCATCTGCTGGTCTTCGGTCAAGAAGTAGTTCACGGTAGATTTCCTCCACGCATCCCGGGAATTGGGGCAGTCCGGTCGTATTAGAATAAGGGATACATAATAGAAAACGCCGCCGTTTGTTTCAAGGGCTCACCGACGATCCTGCCGCTGTCGGCCCACGGCTACAGGCGCAGGTCCCCGTGGATCTTGTAGACCGGCCCGTCCCGGTCGACCCGGATGCGGCGTTCCGGAAATGCCCTGGGAAGCTCCCGGCGCAGTGCCGCCGCCACCTCCCTCTCGATTTTCCTCCGGACGTGCCCCGGCACCTGGCTCAGGGTGACCATGCGCACCTCCACCACGTAGCCCGGGCCGCGCTCCGAGCCGAAACCGGCCGAAAAGCTGGCCCCAACGTTGAACAGCCCGTCCTGCTCACGGCTGCCGGTTGCCCCCCGGGGTGCCCGGGCCGGGTGCAGGGGGTAGCGCTCCCCATATCGATCCTCGAGATAGTCGTCGATGCGGTCGAAGACTGCTCGCAGGCGACTTTCCCACTGTTCGACTCCAGGATGACGCATGGCCCGCACAGGATAGCCCGCGGCTGCGCTCCTGCTCAACCCTCTTCCGTCTCCCGTGCCTCGAGGGGGTACATGGCCGTGCCCTGACCGAACCTTGACCGGGTCCCGGGGCGCCGCTAGAATGAGAATGCGGAATGGCAATCATGGAGGAGCACTCCCTGTTCGACTACCTGGTGCGGGAGCTGGACTCGGAAGAGCGCCGGGCCCTGCTCGTGCGCATGCAGGGCGCCCTGCCCTCCTATCCCGTCGAGCTGGCACCGGCCGGGGATGTCGACGACTTCGTACCCGAGGCGGAGGCGGGACGCCTGGGCTTGTTCCGCCGGCTCGTCCTCCTCCTGACGGCCCTGTTGACGGGCAAGGACCGCAGCCACCTCCTGCGGGAGCTGTACCTGAGGCGGCTCGGCGAGCAGATACGCCGGCGCAACCCCGGGCTGATCGATTTCCGCAACGAACGCTTCCTCGACGGCATGCGGGAGGAGCTCTCCAGGCTGGCGGACTCCGCCCGCCTGTTTCGGGGACTGCTGAGCGGGGCTCTGTCCGGAGGACCCGGCTCAGGGCACGCAGAGGGGCTGAGCGACGACCGCAGGGCCTTCATCGCCTTTCTGGCCCGGGACGAGCTGCGCAGCTTTCAGACGGCCTTCGCGCGGGATACGGACCCGCAGCAGATCTGGCGTTCCCTTCCCCTGGCGGAGGAGCGCACTCCGACCCTCGAACGGACGGCGGCCGAGGAACGGCGGGTGCGCGAGGAGATGCTCGCCCGCTTCACTCGCCTGGTGGCTTCGATCCCGGAGGAGAGCAAACGCCGCCTCTACCGAGACACAGCGGCGCTGTACGGCCTTCATTCGCTGGCGGCCTTCGACTTCGAAAGCCTGCGGGCGCCCTTCGAGCGGCACAGGCTCGCCGGAGGCTTCTCGTGCCCTTTCGCGCAGCTCGCCCCTGCACTCCGGGAGCTCGCCGAGAATCTCTCGGTGGTGAACCACCCGCCCTCTCCCCAGGCCCTGTACGACCTCATCCTGTTCAGCCACCGCGAACAGCTCGACGAGGCAAATCCCGACCTGGAAGAACGCCTGCGGGAGCGCCTGGCCGGAGCCCGGGAAGCCCTGGAGGCCATCAGCCGCTTTCACGAGCGGGTCCCGCTGGTGGCGATCCTGCGCTTCGTCCGCGGCGATCCCTACTACCTCCCGAGGGTCAGCGGAGGAGGGGAGGACTGGTTCCTCCTGTACCAGGATTTCTGGCGGCGCCGGCTGCAGCGCTCCTATCAGGAGTTCGTCCAGGCCCGGGTGCGCAAGCAGCTCGAAGAGCGCTGCCGCTGGCTTCTGGGCGGCAGGCTCCCACCGCAGCTGGACAACTACCGCGACGACAAGTTCGGGGCGGATACCCCGGTGCTGCACGCACTGTCCCTGGCGTTCCTGGCCCAGTTCCACGCCACGGCGTTCCTCGAGCTGCACCGTCCCCTCAAACTCATCTACCTGAACGGAGAGTTCTTCCGAGAGGACAACCGGCGCGCTTTCACGGACGCCTTTCACTTCTTCGACAGCCTGACGGGCACGATCGGGGCCCTGGAAGCGCGCCTGGGTCCCAGCGGGGACCTGCGGGCGGCCATCCAGTCGATCAAGAACACCGAGCCGCGGAAGCGGCTCCAGACGGCCGGGATCCGGGATGTGCTCTCCCGGGCGGACGTGGACGCCAGGGCCCTGGTCGAGCAGGGCGAGGTCGAGCTGGCGGCCCTGGCCGACCTTCTGGGCGGCATCCTGGAAGGCAGGCCGGGTGAGCCCTTCGACAGCCTGGCCAACCTGAGACGCCTCGGGGGACGGGAGAACCCCGAGCTCACTCGCGCCTGGAAGCGGGCCATGGAGCTCTGCGGCCAGGCGCACCGGCTCCTCAGGGAGATCCTGGCCCTCGAGCTCGCCTAGATCATGGCCAGGACCGGCACCACCACGGCACGCAGCCCCGTGAAGGGAAAGCGCTCCTGGAGCCGCCGGACCTGTTCGAGGAGCCCTTCCACCTTGTCCGCCTCCACCACCGCCATCATGACGTTGTTGAGCGCCGGCCAGACGTGATCCCCTAAATGAGGGCCGGTTGCCCCTACCCCGCTCACGTCATGCCAGCGGGTGAAGCGTTCGATGCAGCAGCTGGAGAGGGTCTCCTGCACTTCCTCGTCGATCGCCCGGTCGTAGATCACGAATGCCGCCACCTTCTCCGGGCTATCCACGGGCCACCTCCTCGAGGGTGCGTCCCGACACCGCCGCTGCTTCCTGCGCGGCTTGCTGCCTCCGCTTTCCCCGCCGGCTCTCGAAGGCGTGGTACAGCACCGGGATCAGGACCAGGGTGAACAGGGTGGACACCGTCAGGCCGCCGATCACGGTCAGGGCCATGGGCCGGCGCAGCTCCGAGCCGCTGCCCGTAAAGAAAGCCAGGGGCACCAGGCCGAGCACCGTGGTCAGCACCGTCATCAGGATCGGCCGCAGGCGGATCCGCCCGGCGGCGAGCACGGCCCGGGTGAGCTCGTACTCCCGCTTGCGCAACAGGTTGGTGTAGTCCACCAGGATGATCCCGTTGTTCACCACGATCCCCACGAGCATCAGCAACCCGATCCCGGAGAAAGCGCTGAAGATCGTCCCCGTGGCCAGGTGGATCCAGATGACCCCGACGAAGGTCATGGGCAGGGTGAACATGATGACGAAGGGGTCCCGGAAGCTCTCGAACTGGGCGGCCATGATGAAGTAGATCAGGATCATCGACAGGGCCAGCACCAGGACCAGGTCCTTGATGGTGGACTGGATGTCC
>JAFGFV010000080.1 GCA_016930895.1 Spirochaetales bacterium
GGCGACCTGTCCAAGTTCGCCCCCGAGGCCCGGATCGTGCACGTGGACCAGGACCCTCTGGCGATCGCCCGCAACGTCCCCGTGGAGATCCCGATCGTGGGGGACGCCCGAAAGGTGCTGGAGGAGCTGCTTCCTCTCCTCCAGCCGCCGGAGGCCGATCCGTGGCGCGAGCGGGTGCAGGCCTGGAAGAACGAGCATCCCCTGACCCCTCGAGGTCCCGCCGACGGCTCCCGTCTTTCTCCCCACGAGGTCGTTCAGGCCATCGCCCGGGTCTTTCCCGAGGCCATCGTGAGCACGGAAGTGGGACAGAACCAGATGTGGGCCGCGCAGTTCTTTACCTTCCGCCATCCCCGCAGCCTCCTTACCTCCGGTGGTCTGGGGACCATGGGCTACGGCTTTCCGGCGGCCATCGGCGCCCAGCTCGCCAACCCGGAGCGCCGCGTGGTGGACATCGCCGGGGACGGCTCCATCCAGATGAACATCCAGGAGCTGGCCACCGCCGTGAACTACCGCCTGCCCGTGATCGTGGCCATTCTGAACAACGGCTACCTCGGTATGGTGCGGCAGTGGCAGGAGCTGTTCTACGGGCGACGCTATTCCTCCACCTGCCTGGCGAGCGGCGAGGGATGCCCTCCCGGCTGCCCGGGGTCGGAGGACAGCTCCCCCGTGTACCATCCCGATTTCGTGAAGCTCGCTGACGCATACGGGGCGGTGGGAATCCGCGTGTGCCACCGTGAGGAGATCGAGCCGGCGCTGCGGCAGGCGGAGGCCTGCACCGATCGGCCGGTGTTCATCGACTTCCTCGTCGACCGGGAGTTCAACGTATTCCCCATGGTGGCGCCGGGGTGCGGGATCAGCGAGATGATCCTGGGACCGGAGGGAGGCAGATCATGACGCACGTTCTTTCTCTGCTCGTGGAGAACCACCAGGGCGTGCTCTCGCGGATCTCGGGCCTGTTCTCGGGCAGGGGCTTCAACCTGGAGAGCATCACCGCGGGGGTCACCACCGATCCCGAGATCACCCGCATCACCCTGGTGTGCGCAGGGGACGACATGGTGCTCTCCCAGATCAAGAAGCAGCTCAACAAGCTGGTGGACGTGATCAAGGTCACGGACCTCTCCAGCGTATCCTCCCTGCACCGGGAGCTGGCGTTGATCAAGGTGCGGGCCAAGCCCGCCCAGCGCGGCGAGGTCCTTCAGGTGGCGGACGTGTTTCGCGCGCGCGTGTTGGACGTAGGGCTGGACTGCGTGGTTCTCGAGCTGGTCGGATCGCCGGAGAAGATCGACGATTTCACCGGAATCCTGCAGCCCTGCGGCATCCTGGAAATCGCCCGCAGCGGGCTGGTCTCCGTCGAACGGGGCAAGAAGAAGAAATAATCTGGCAGAGAGAGGAACCCAATGGAACGTATCTACATCTTCGACACCACCCTTCGAGACGGGGAGCAATCTCCCGGGGCCTCCATGAGCGTGGAGCAGAAGTATGAGGTGGCGCTGCAGCTGGCGCGCCTGGGAGTCGATGTCATCGAGGCCGGCTTTCCGGTGTCTTCGCCGCAGCAGTTCGACGGCTGCAGGCTGATCGCCGAGAAGGTCCGAGGGCCGGTGATCGCCGGCCTGGCCCGGGCGGTGGAGAAGGACCTGGAAAGGGCCTGCCAAGCCGTCGCTGCCGCCGAGCGCCCCCGGGTGCACACCTTCATTGCCAGCTCCCCGATCCACATGAAGCACAAGCTGAACAAGCAGCCCGAGCAGGTCATCGAGATGGCCACCTGGGCGGTGCGCTACGCCAGGCAGCGTGTGGAAGAGGTGGAGTTCTCCCCCGAGGACGCCACCCGCAGCGAGCTGCCGTTCCTCTGCCGCCTGGTGGAAGAGGTGATCAAGGCCGGGGCCCGAATCGTGAACATCCCGGACACGGTCGGCTACGCCGTTCCCGAGGAGTTCGGCGCGTTCGTGCGCAAGATCATGGAAGGAGTCCCCAACATGGACAAGGCCGTGCTCTCCGTGCACTGTCACAACGACCTGGGCCTGGGGGTGGCCAACTCCATCGCCGCCGTCCAGAGCGGCGCGCGGCAGGTGGAGCTCACGGTCAACGGGATCGGCGAGCGCGCGGGCAATGCGGCCCTCGAGGAGTTCGTCATGGCCCTGAACGTCCGCAAGGACCTGCTGCCCTTCACCACCGGCATCGACACCCGGCAGATCTACAACTCCTGCCGGATGCTGGCCAACATCATCGGGTTCCCCATCCCGCGCAACAAGCCGGTGGTCGGAGAGAACGCCTTTGCTCATGAAGCCGGGATCCACCAGGACGGGGTGCTGAAGCATCGGTCCACCTACGAGATCATGACCCCCGAGGACGTGGGGCGCGATGAGAGCACCCTGGTCCTGGGACGCCACTCGGGAAAACACGGCTTCCTGAGACGCCTGGAGCAGCTGGGCCTCGTGCTGCCCGAGGAAAGCCGCGAGCGGGCGTACCAACGCTTCCTCGACCTGGCGGACCGAAAGAGGGAAGTCTACGACGACGACATCTTCGTGATCGTCCGGGACGAGATCGGGGAGCAGCTGGACACGTACACCCTGAGCTACTTCAACATCTACTCCGGCAACATGGCCGTCCCCACCGCCACGGTGCGCATCGAATCGGGCTCCCAGCGCTTCGAGGAGGCCGCCACGGGGGACGGCCCGGTGGACGCGGTCTTTAACGCCATCGATCGGGTCGTGGGCGCGAACACCAAGCTCCTCGAGTACACGGTGCATGCCGTCACCCCCGGCCGCGAGGCCCTGGGAGAGGTATCCGTGACGGTCGAGATCGAAGGCAGGCGCTACGTGGGCCGGGGGGCCTCCACGGACATTCTCGAGGCCAGCGCCCGGGCGTACCTGAACTCGATCAATCGCTACAAGACCGCGATCAAGGAGGCCGGAAAGGATCCGGCCCGCGGGGAGTCGCAATGAAGCCTATCGTGATCCTCGATACCACCCTGCGCGACGGCATGCAGGGCACCGGCATCAATTACACCCTGGAAGACAAGATCCAGATCGCCCGGCAGCTGGACGACTTCCGGATCGATTTCATCGAAGGGGGCTTCCCCCTCTCCAACCGCAAGGAGGCGGAGTTCTTCCGCAGGATGAAGTCCGAGCGGCTCCAGCATGCCCGCGTCGCCTCCTTCGGCTCCACCCGCCGGCCCAACCATGACGCCGAGAAGGACCCCAACGTGCGGGCTCTCCTCGACGCCGAGACCGAGGCCGTCGTGATCGTGGGGAAGGCATGGACCGAGCACGTGCGCAACGTGCTCAAGACCAGCCTGGAGGAGAACCTGCGCATGGTGTACGACTCGGTGGCCCTTCTCAAGCGCCATGGCCTCACCGTGATCTTCGACCTGGAGCACTTCTTCCAGGGATACGACGAGGACCCGCAGTACGCCCTCAAGGTGCTGGAGGCCGGCACCGAAGCCGGCGCGGACAACCTCGTGCTGTGCGACACCAATGGCGGCATGCTGCCGTCGGACGTGAGCCGGATCATCCGGGACCTCCCGCAGGAGCGCCTGGCTCCCCTGGGCATCCACTGCCACGACGACACGGGCACCGCCGTGGCCAGCTCCCTGGCGGCCGTGGAGGCCGGGGCGGTCCACGTCCAGGGCACGATCAACGGCTGGGGGGAACGCTGCGGCAATGCGAACCTGTGCGTCGTGATCCCGAACCTGTGCCTCAAGATGGGCCGGGTGACCTCGTCCGCCGACAACCTCCGGCGGCTGACTTCCCTGTCCCGCTTCGTGGCCGAGAAGGCCAACCTGATCCCCGAAAAACGGCAGCCCTACGTGGGCGAGGCCGCCTTCAGCCACAAGGCCGGGCAGCACGCCGACGTGATCCTCAAGGCGGCCCACCTGATGGAGCACATCTCGGGGGAGCTGGTGGGCAACGAGCGCAAGCTGCTTCTCTCCGAGCTGGCCGGCAAATCGACGGTCATGAAGAAGATGGCCAAGTACGGAAACTTCGACAAGTCGTCCCAGGCGGTCCAGGAGCTGACCGAGAGGCTGAAGGCGCTCGAGGAACAGGGATACGAGTACGAGGCGGCGGAAGCCTCCTTCGACCTGGTCATCCGCAAGTCCCTGGGCCGCTACCAACCGCTGTTCGAGCTGCGCAACTATCACCTGGAATCCTTCAAGGCCACGGACTCGCCGGCCAAGACCGTGGGGCGCATCTTCCTGCAGGCCGACTCCAAGGAGCTCATGGGGGCGGCGGCGGGTCTAGGGCCGGTGGAGACCCTGGATTACTGCCTGCGGGACGCCCTGGCGGTAATCCACCCCTTCATGCAGCGCATCAAGCTGGTGGACTTCGCCGTGCGGGTCCTCGACCCGGAACGGGCCACGGCGGCCAAGGTGCGGGTGTTCATCACCTCCTCCGATGGGGAGAAGACGTGGAACACCGTGGGGGTGTCGGAGAACGTGATCGAGGCCTCCTGGCAGGCCCTGATCGATGCCCTCGACTACTATTACAACAACCACGTCATCGAGAACAACGGGAACGGGTCGAGCCAAACGCAGGTTTAGCCCACGCCGGGCGAGCCCTTGGCCTCACCTTCCGGCCAGCCCGAGGAGCATCCGGCGCTGGCCCGCGGAGGGTTCGTCGGTGCCGAGAATGTACTCGATCATGTCCGCCCGCACGGCCCGGGGCAGCTCCTCACCCAGCCCTGCGTCGAGCATGCCGATGATGGCCCGCAGGTCGGCCGGCACGTGGTGGTGCACCCCGAACACCGCCGGGATCTGCTGGTAGAACGAGAACCTCAGGAATCGCACCTCCAGCAGCCCCGGGTGGGCCTCGACGAGGGGGTCCATCATGGCGATGGCCGCGGTCACGTAGCGGTACTTGCGCAGGAGGTTGGTTTCGTGCTTGCCCTTCAATCCCTCCAGGGCCGCGTAGTACCCCTTCACCGCGGGGGGATACCCCGATGGATCGGGCCCGAAATGCTCCTCGATGTAGGCGATCAGCCCCCGAGTCGCCTTCGCGTCTTCCACGGCC
Source organism: Spirochaetales bacterium (assembly GCA_016930895.1). The sequence continues at coordinate 5,007 of JAFGFV010000080.1, forward strand.
TCGTAGAACTCGCGGCGGATGTACGGGAGCAGGATCCCGTTCACGGTCTGCGGGTCCACCGCGCTCCCCTGGGCCTGGACCGGCTTCGCCGCTGCCAAGGCCGCCAACCCCAGCAGCAAGGTTGCCGCCCGCAGGCCCCTCCCCGGCCGAAAGGCCGTCGTAACTACCTGCCGGGCCACGAGTACGCTCCGATGTACTCCGCCGTGGCGAGACCCAGCTCGCGAGCCGCTGCCTGCAAGGCCTGGGCACCGGCCTCCGCCTCCTCGCGGGAGGCGAACAGCAGGAAGAAGGCCCCGCCCCCACCGGCGCCGCTCAGCTTGCCTCCCAGCGCTCCGCGCGCGCGGCCCTCCGCCAGCAGCCGCTCCAGCTCCTGCGTCCCCAGCCCCAGCTCGCCCAGGAGCTCCCCTGCCCGCCAGCACAGCCCTCCGAGCTCCGCCCGCCGCTGCGGGTCCCCCTCTCCCAGGAGCCGGATCCCGGTCGCCGCCAGCTCGCCCAGGGTCTCCAGCCGGCGGCGGGTTGCGGCCTCCCCGGCGAGCACGCGATCCCTCAGCCCGCCGATCAAGCGCCCGGCGCTCGTGGTGCGAGGCACGGCCCCCACGACCAGCTCGAGGGGAAACCCGCGCAGGCGCCGAGCCCGCGGAAGAGCCGGGGGCCGGGGCCCGAATGCGTACAGGCCGTCCAGCAGGGACAGGCCGGTGTCGATCCCGGAGGGAGTGCCGTGGAACAGCCGCTCGCCTCGGTGCGCGAGAGACCAGGCCCGCACCGCCGCGTCCGGGCGCGCCCGGCCGGCCCGCGGGGGGCCCGCCGCTGGCTCTGCCGCTGCCAGGAGCGCCCTCGCGACGGCGACGCACAGGGCCGCCGAAGACCCGAAGCCCAGCCCGCGCTGGATCGTGGCCTTCAGGACGAGCCTGCCCCGGCCCAGGCTCCCGAGCTCCGGCAGGGACTCTTCGTACAACCCCAGGAGCTCCAGGAGCGCTTCCCGGTCGCCGGGCTGCACTCCTTCGAGCGACCAGCCCGCCGCGCCCGTGAGCTCGACCTCCGCCTGGATGGAATCCCGCAGGGACAGCCCCACTGCCGGATGGCCGTACACGGCCGCGTGCTCCCCGAGGAGCAGGAGCTTGGCGCGGCCCAGCCCGAGGCCTACCCCTGCCACGCTACCCCCTCCTCGGCGGGCACGAGCCGCTCCAGGCCGGCGGCCAGGGCTGCCCCTTCCCTGCCGTGAGGTAAGGCCACGACGCCGAGCTCGTCCCCGGCCCCCACCGCCTTGAACGGGACCCCCCTCAGACCCGGAGGCGGCGCCAGGGCTGCGGGCACGCCGATCCGTTCGCCGAGCCGAAGCCCCTGTTCCCGGGCGCGCAGGAACGAGGCCTCCGCCTGAGTCCAGGACCCGGCGTTCACGAACTCCTCCACCGCGGCGTTGGAGCGACGCAGGAAGCGTCGGGCTTCGCCCGGATGCTCCCGTTTCCACTCGCGGTAGCGCTTGACTGCCTCAGCGCTGGACACGCTGCGGGGACCCTGCAGCAGGTACAGAGGAGGGAGCCACAGCAGAGCGAGGGCCTGCCAGCGCGGAGCGGCTCCTCCAGTGAACAGCCCCATGCCGCCATGAGCCGAGGTCAAGACGTCGTACCCGCTTCCCCCGCCGTGGGCCGCCCGATGGGCTTCCAGGGCGAGCTGCGGCGCCGCCGCGGTCGCCGCGGCGGCATCCAGACCTGCGAGGACCAGGAGGCTGAACGCCAGGCCGACGGCGACGGCGGCGCTCGAACCGAACCCGCTCTTGCGCTCCGGGGAAAGAAAGAAAGCGCTGCTGTCGACCCGGAGCCTGGCCGCTGGGCCATCGGAAGCCGCCGAGGGACCCGGGCCGATCGGGAACCGCCCCGCCGCCGCCAGGTACCGACGACAGCTCCGCACCACCTCGCGGAACAGCGGGCTGGCCTCCGGCGCCCGCTCGCTCCAGCGGACCGCCCCCCGGCCCCAGGAGCCCTCGATCTCCAGCTGCCGGGCCGGCTCCGAGCGCACCACCACCCGCCGCTCGAGGCCCAGGCACACCCCGAGCCCGCCCTCCTCCAGCACGGCGTACTCCCCGAGCAGGAGGAGATTCCCGGGAACCGTCACCGTCACGATGACGGGCCTTTGTGCCGCTTCAACTCTCCCGGACCTCGCAGTACGGGGCGGGACCGGGGCGACACTCGAGGAACTGGATGGAGGGATCCACGCCCCGGAGGCGGGCCCGCACGACCTCCAGGTCGCGTTCCAGGCAGCAGATCTTGACCTGAGGCCCCGCGTCGATGGTCTCCCAGGCGCCGACCCCTTCCCGCCGCAGGCTCCGGCACTCGTGGATCACCGCCACCGTCGCGGGGAGCCAGTAGAGGATCGGGGGGTCGGCGGACAGGATCGAGGCGTGCATCCTGGCGTAGCTCAGCAGCATGACCTCCCCCAGGTGCTCCAGGTCCCGCAGCCGCAGCGCCTCGAGGGCCCGCGGCAGAAGCTCGGCGGAGCTTCTGAGCCACGGACGGTAGTAGGGGGAAGTCGCACGGGTGCGCTCCATGGCCTCGCGGGAGGACACGGGCTTGGCCTGCCGGGTCACCACCGCCACCAGCACGCGAAGCTCCGGCCAGTGCTCCTCCCCGTACAGCGGCCGGGCCGAGCGCGCCCCGGCCGGGAAGAGCACGAACCCCCCGTACACCGAGCGTGCCGCGGAGGCCGAGCCCGTGCGGGCCAGATCGGAGAGCCTGCCGGCCGGCAGCGTGCGCCCTGCCAGGCACACGCAGGCTGCCGTCAGCGCCGCGAACCCCGAAGAGGAGCTGGCCAGCCCGGCGGCGGAGGGGAAATCGTTATGGCTCTCCGCGCGGAAGTGCATCGACACCCCGAGGGTGCGCCGCAGACGCTCGAAGAAGGCGGCGAAGCGCTCTCGCTCCTGCAGGACGCCATCCAGGTAGACCTCGTCGCGCTCGGCCTCGGTCACCGTGGTCTCGGTGCTGACCCCCCCGAGGGTCACGGCCAGGCTGGGCGTGGCGGGTCGGTTCTGGGCGGCCAGCGCCTCGGCAGGCTCACCGCGCCCGACTGGAGTCGGGGCTTTGCGCCCTCCAAGAGTCGGGGCTTTGCGCCCTCCAAGAGTCGGGGCTTTGCCCCAGTATTTGAGGAGGGCCAGGCTGGGCGAGGCCCGGCAGACCGCGACCCGGCTCATCCCCCGCTCCCGGCCCGCAGCCTCCGCAGGACTTCGCCCGCCTCGGCGGCCGTAAAGACCATCTCCCTGCCCAGCTCCTCCGCGACCGCGCGGATCTCCTGGCCCCGCGCGCCGGCGGTGTAGGCCAGCCGGGCCGCGTGGTATTTCATGTGACCGCGCTGGATCCCGCCGGTCACCAGGGCCAGGACCGCCGCGAGATTCTGGGCCAGCCCCAGGGCCGCGGCGATCCGCGCCAATCGGCGGCTGTCCGGGTTACCCAGGATGCGCAGGGCGAGCCGGCTGGCCGGGTGGAAAGACACGGACCCGCCCACGGTACCGAAAGACAGGGGCAGCTCGAGCCGCCCCTCGAGGCGGTTCCCGTTCAGGCTGTACTCGCTCAACCCCCGGTAGCGCCCGTCCCGGGCCGCCCAGGCGTGGGCCGCCGCCTCGATGGCCCGGGTGTCGTTCATGGTGGCCAACGCAAGGGAGCTGATTCCGTTCATGATGCCCTTGTTGTGGGTGACCGCCCTCTCCTCGTCGTCCCGGGCCAGCTCCCCCGCGCGCACGACCCTGCGCGCCACCTCTTCGGCGCCGAAGCGCCCTCCGCCGATACGGCGCAGCCTGTCGACGGGCAGGGAGAACTGCGCCCGACCCCGGCGCCGGCGCGCGGCGTTGCTCAGGATGCACATGAGGCAGCGGCCCCCGCTCCAGCTCTCCACGGGCTGGCGCAGGGACTCCGCCACCGTGTTCAGCACGTTGGCCCCCATGGCGTCACGCACGTCGATCAGGACGTCCACCCGGAGGATGCCGGTTTCGGGAAGGATTGTGAGCTCCAATCCCCGGTAGCCGCCCCCGCGTCGCTTCATGCCCGGCTGGGAGCTGTCCACCAGCTGCCGGATCTCCCCCTCCCGGGCCCGGACGGCGTCGAGGCCCGCCTCCGGCACCCCATCCACGAAGAGTTGCGTGCTCATCACCGGCTCCGTGGCCGAGGTGACGAAGCCCCCACCCTGGCGGACCAGCCCCGCGGCGAAGGAAGCGGCCGCCACCACGGAGGGTTCCTCCACCGCCATCGGGATGGAAAGCTCCTCGCCGTCGATCAGGAAGCCTGTCGCCACTCCCACGGGAACCGGCAGGCAGCCCACCGCGGATTCGACCATCAGGTCGGCCAGGTCGAGCAGACGCTGCCCCGAGCACAGGGAATCCCACTCCTCCTCGGCAGGCCGGCACGACTGCCTCAGGGCCTCCCGTCGCTGTTCCAGCGGGAGCTTGCGGAACTGATCGGGAAGCCTGGGGCCCGTCCGCTCCAGGGGCTGACCGTGCTCGGGGGGTGCAGTGCTCATGTCAGGCGACCATTATCGGGTCCTGGACAGCGAGTAGTCAAGAAGAGCGAGGAGCACCTCGCACTCCTCGCTCCGCGGAGGAGCGAGCCCTTCGATCAGGGCGCGCCCCGACTCGGCCAGCTGGTTGGCCCGCTCCTGGATCTCGCTGCGGATCCCGAGCCCCTCGGTGAGCTCACGCACGTACTCCACCTCGGCTTCGCCGATCTGCGGGTTCCCGAAGATCCCGGCCATGCGCTCCACGTCCTTCATGGGGGCCCGGCGCTGCAGGTACCCGTAGTAGAGGGTCTTCTTGCCTTCCTTGATATCCGACCCCACCGGCTTGCCGGTTTCGGCGGCGTCCCCGAACAAACCGATCTCGTCGTCCTTGATCTGGAAGACCACCCCCAGGGTTTCCCCCAGGCGTTCCAGGGTCTCCAGGAGCGCAGGCTCGCCGCCCGCCAGTACCCCACCGACCATCAGGGGAAGGGAAAAGGTGTAGCGGCCGGTCTTGTAGAGGTAGAGCCTGAGCACCTCCTCGTCCAGAACCGGCGAGCCGGAGGCCCCGGCGTAGATGTCCTGCATCTGCGCGACCCCCACGTACCCCAGCTCCCGGGCGGCCAAGGCCACGATGTCGCGGCAAATCGGGAGGGGAACCTCCAGGCCGCCGAGCACCTCGAAGGCCAGGAAGTAGGCCACGTCCCCGGCGCAGACCCCGAGAGACTCACCCAGGTGATAGGAGTCGGCCATCCCTGCCGCCTCGGCCAGCTCCGCGTACTGGGAAAAGATGCTCTTCAGGCCGCGGCGGGTCGCGTCCCGGTCCATGATGTCGTCATGGATCAGCAGGCCGGACTGGAACAGCTCCATGGCCGCGCCGGCGCCGGTGGTCAGGGGGCGCTGCTCGGCGACGCAGGCGTGGCCATGGGCCACGGAGCAGCCCAGGGACACCAGCCCGCCCCGGATCATCTTGCCCCGGAGAGCGAAATCGAACAGCCGAACGCACAAGTCCCGGCCGAGGGGGTTCACCCGGCTCAACGCGTCGGCCTTCTCGTCGAAGAGCACGCGCAGGTACTCGCCGATCTCCTGTTTGCGGGCCTGGAAATAGCTGAGCATTGTCTTTCTCCTCCTCGGGCTCTCAGAGTTGGGGTGGAAAGATCCGCAGGGCCCCGAAGAACGCGGCCTGGATCAGGAAGTAGGCCGCCGGTACCCGGCTCCTGGCGGGGATGCGCAGGAGAGTGAAGGGCAGGCCGCTCGCCAGGGCTATCACGAACCAGGCCACGTAGTTCTGCACCGGAATTCCGGCGGGGCTGTTCACGCCGGTCCAGCTCCAGTAGTCCAGCCGCATGGCCGTGGGTTCCAGCAGGAGGTCGAATCCGGCGGCCAAGGCCGCCCCGAGCACGGCGGCGGGCACCGGCTTGCGCGTGATCATCCGCGCCAGGATCAGGGCCCCCAGGATGACCAGCACCCAATTGAAGGCAATGACCACCGGCACCTTCAGCAGCTTCGGGGCCAGGGTCGCTCCGTAGGTGTAGGGGCCGAAGATCCGGCCGGTGGCCGTGCCGAGGGCTTCGATGAGGAAAGTGGCCACCAGGACGATCGCCGCCCAGAGGTACAAGGAAGTGTTCTTCTCCAGGAGCACGGGCAGGAGTGCCAGGACGCCGAAGACGAACAGGAAATACGGAGTCAAGGCCAGCATCCAGGGCAGGGTGGCCGGGAGCGAATGTCCCAGGAAACCCACCGAGAACATAACGATCATGAGGACGGCCAGGTACAGCTCCCTGCGGCTCATGCTCGGTCTCCTCGCTCAGGCATGGCGGCGGCGATCCCCGGCTCAGGCATGGCGGCGGACCCATCGGCGACGCAGGGGCTGATAGAGCAGGATCGCCAGCCCCAGGAGCGAGAAGCTGTAGAAGAAGTCCTCCAGCGGGATCGTGTAAACCCGGATGCCCCAGATCTCCGCATCGTTGTACAACACCAGGGGCACCGCGGTCAGGACCCCGTTGAAGACCAGAAAGGGCACGTACGTCAGGGCGATGGCCAGCCAGAAGTGGAAGCTCCTCAGGAGGTCGGGCTGCCACAGCGCCGCCAGCGCCAGCACCGCGGCCACGGCGAGCAGGACGGTGAGGGTGTAGACGCGGTCCCGGAACGCGATCGCCAGGGCGGCCAGAGCCCCGGCGGCGGCCAGCCACACCCAGCGGGCCACCCGCACGGGGCGCTCCCGGAAGTAGGCCCGCACCACCTCGTAGATGAAGATGCAGCTGAAGGGCACCACCAGGAAGAACAACAGCTCCCCGGCCGGAAGGCCGCAGAACGAGAGCTCACCCACGTAACGCACGTTGAAGCCCCAGACCCGGGCGCTGGTCTTGAGCACGTCCCAGGGAATGAACACGAGGGCCACCAGGGCGGTGGCCGCGAGCACCGCCGGCCACTTCCGGAAGTAGTGCACCCTCCCGTCGAAGGAAAGGGCCAGCGGGATCGCCAGGATGGCCAAATCGATCCAGAGGTAGAGATTCACGAGCGCCTCAGCCGCTCACCGCGTTGCCAAGGATGCTCAGGAGAATGCGTGCCCGGGACGGCTTGACCTTGCGCTCGAACACGATCATGGGGTCGGCCTCGATCCTGCGGGCGGTCCAGTTGTACATGTCCGAGGCGGTCTTGATCGGGATCCGGAAGCGCCGGGGAATGAACCGGAACCCCTTCTCCGCCTCCCGCTGCCACTGCCGGTAGCAGTCCAGGTGGTGCCGGAGGAACTCCGCGAACTCCAGCGGGTGCGCCTTGAGGTACTGCGGCTCCAGACTGGCCGCAGGCGTGCCGGCCTTCGACGCGTCCGCCAGCGGCGTGCCGGCGAGCGGAAGGTAGCGCCTCCCGAGGCCCCGGTCTTCGTCGATGTCCCGGATAAAGTTGATGTACTGCATGGAGCGCCCCAGGAGCTGCGCGTAGGGATGGGAGGCAGGGTCGAGATCCAGGAGTCGGGCCATGTACAGCCCGATCACCTCTGCGGAGCCGTAGATGTACTCCAGGGTCTCCTCCAGGGTGTCGTAGCTGCGCTTCGTGAGGTCCAGCTCCATCGAGTACAGGAACGCCCGGGTCCATTCGGGATCGAAGCCCCTGCGCCCCGCCAGCTCCACAAAGGCGTCGATGATCGGGTCCCCGCTGGGCCGTCCCGCCAGGGCCTGCTCGTAGGCGTCCCTGAAACCCCGAAACCCCTCGGCATCCTGAGGAACGGCATCCACGAAGTTGTCCGCCACCCGCACGAAGCCGTACAGGACGAACACCTCCTCCCTCACCGCCCGGGGAAAGAAGAGGCTGGAGTTGAAGTAGGTCTTGCTCCCGCTCTTGAAGGTCTGGTAGTGGACCCGGTCTACACTCACTGCCGCGCTCCCTGGATGAGCCCGCAAACCACCTGCGCCGCGATCAGGACCATGGGCACCCCGATCCCCGGGTGAGTGTACTGGCCCACGTAGTACAGGTTCTGCACCTTCCGGCTGCGGAAACGCGGTCGGAACACCGCCGTCTGGGTGAGGGTGTGCGCCAGCCCCAGGGCCGTGCCCTGGTAGGCGTTGTAATCCCCGGTGAAATCCCGGTGAGAGAAGATCCTCCGGACCTCCAGAGCGGAGTGGATCTCCTCCCCGACGACGGCCTCGACGTGCCCGAGCACCTCCTCGGCGTAGCGCTCCCGCACCTCTTCGGGGTCGTCCAGTCCCGGTGCCACCGGTACCAGCACGAACACGTTCTCCTTGCCCCTCGGAGCGGCCCCGGCGTCGGTCTTGGAGATGCAGCTCACGTAGAAGCAGGGCTTCGCCGGCCAGGACGGCTTGCGGAAGATGGCGTCGAAGTGACGCTCCCAGTGTTCCGAGAAATACAGGTTGTGATGCACCAGGCGTTCCAGGCGCTTGCCGACTCCCAGATACAGGACAAAGAACGAAGGCGCCAGCACCCGCCGCTCCCAGTACCGCGGAGGGTAGCTGCGGTATGGCTCCTCGAGCAGCTGCGTTTCGGCGAAGGCGTAGTCGGCGTTCACCAGGACCACATCCGCGCCGTACTCGCCGTCCTCCGTGAGCACCTTCCGCGCCACGCCTTTCTCCACCACGATCCTGCGCACGTTCTGGTTCAGGCGGATCTCCGCCCCCTGCTCGGCCGCCAGCCGGGCCAGGGCCGCCCCCACGCTCTGCAGCCCCCCGGAGGGATAGTGCACCCCCAGGTTCAGGTCCACGTGCGACATGATCGAGTACAGGGCCGGCGCACGGGCTGGATCGGTGCCCAGGAACACCATGGCGTACTCGAGGAGCTGCCGGGCCCGCCGGTCGTGAAAGTAGCGGCGCACGGACCTGTCCAGGCGCCCAAACACGTTCATCCGGGAGCCCTCGAGCAGCATCCGCAGGTTCAGGAACTCGAAGAGCGAGGCATACTCCTTGTACAGGAACTCGCTCATGGCCACGTCGTACTTGTACCTGGCCTTCCGGAGGTAGCCGCGCAGCCGTTCGGCCCCCCCGCGCTCGAAGCTCTCGAACAGCTCTTCCACCCGCCCCCGGTCCGGGCCGATGTCCACGGGACTCTCCGGCGCAAAGAACACCCGGTAGTAGGGGTCCAGTGCCTGAAGGGCGTAGTATTCCTCCCGGCGTCTGCCGAACAGGCTGAAGTAGTGCTCGAACACCTCCGGCATCAGGTACCAGGAGGGGCCCATGTCGAACTGGTACCCCTGGTGACTCCACAGCCGGGCCCGCCCGCCCGGGCAGTCGTTCTTTTCCAGGACTGTCACCTGCCAGCCGTCCCTGCCGAGCAGGGCGGCGGCGGCCAGCCCTCCCAAACCCGCTCCGACCAGGATCGCGGTTCTCTTCAAGCTCGACTCCTGCGCATGAATATGTACCACAGATCGAAGTAGATCAAGCGTCTTGGGGGCTGTGGCAATGGACGGTTTACACGAATTGTGTTAACTTCATGTCGCCCGAAGTCGAGGTCCTCCGGAAGATCGTTGCACAACGGGCTACACTGGAAGTACAGTGGTTGGTTGAGATGAAGGACAGAAAAGTTGGTATCAGTGACATCGGCATCCATATCCCCTCGCCCCGGATGGACCTGGGGTACCTGATCCAGGAACGGGTCGCCAGCGACCCGAAGCTGGCCCGGCACATGGAACGAGCGGTGGCGACCACCGGTCAGCGGGCGATGCGCTTTCCCAGCCTGTGGGAGGACACGGCCACCATGGCGGCCCAGGCCACCCGCGCCCTGCTCCTGCGGCGCAGTCAGGAGCAGCTCGCCGGGCTGCGCTACCTGGTGGCCGGCACCGAGACCTCGGTGGACCACTCCAAGCCGGTTTCCGCGTACGTGCAGGGGATGCTGCAGCGTTCCGGCCTCGAACTGCCCAACTCCCTGTCCACCTACCAGGTCCAGCACGCTTGCGCCGGCGGGACCCTCTCGGTCGCCGGCGTGGGAGGCATGCTGGCCCTGAGCAACCGGGAGGGCGAATCCGGGGTGGTGATGGCCTCCGATATCGCCCGTTACCGCGCGGCTTCCACGGCGGAGATCACCCAGGGAGCCGGGGCGGTCAGCCTGCTGGTCGAGCCGAAGCCTCGGCTGCTGGAGCTGGACCTGTCCACGGTCGGCTTCTGCTCCCAGGACGTGGACGATTTTTTCCGTCCCTTGGGCTCGCCGATCGCCCAGGTCAAGGGGCGGTACTCCATGGACGTGTACCAGCAGAACCTGGAGGCCGCCTTGCTGGACCACTGCGACAGAATGGGCGAGGACCCGAGGTCCCTGCTCGAGGCCACCGACATGTTCGTGCTGCACACCCCGTTCCGCAACATGCCCGAGCTGGCCATGCGCAAGCTCCTGAAGCTGCATCTCGGTCTCTCCGCGGAGGAGGCGCACGCCTTCCTGGAGGCGCGAGGGTTCTTCCAGGGGCTGGACCCGATCGCGGACATCGGCAACACCTATTCCGCCTCCATGTACCTGTTCCTGGCGTTCCTGCTCCGGGAACGCTACGAGCTCATGGGGAAACGGATCATCGGCAGGAGGCTCCTGCTGGCTTCCTACGGCTCGGGCAACACCATGGCCCTGGTCACCGGGAGGGTGGCCGCGTCGGCGCCCGAGGTGATTGCGGCCTGGGACCTGGAGAGCGTCTTTACCTGCTCCCGGGACGCCACGATGGACGATTACCTGATCTGGACGGCGGGACCGTACGCGGACGGTGAGTACGCCAAGCTCATGAGCTCGCTCCAGGTGCCCGCCGAGGCATTCTACCTTTCCGGGGTACGAGAGGACGGCTACCGTGAGTACAAGTTCGTCGCAGACGCCCGAAATTGGCTTCCGGAAAGAGAAGCACCTGTCGATCTGCACCGATCCCGCGCGGTTCTCGGTTGAAGGCGGCGCTCCACGCTTCGACGCGGTCCGCTTCATACATCACGCCCTTCCCGAGATCGACGAGCGCTCCGTGGACCCAGGGGTGGAGTTCCTCGGGCGCCGACTCCCCTACCCGATCTTCATCTCCTGCATGACCGGCGGCTCGGACAAGGGCTTCCTGGCCAACCGCGAGCTGGCGAGGGCCGCCCAGACCACCGGCCTGCCCGTGGGCATGGGCTCCATCCGCATTCTGTTCGACCATCCCGAGCTCGCTCCCCATTTCCGCCTGAAGGAACTCGCCCCTGAGGTGCCGGTCCTGGCCAACATCGGGGGGGTCCAGGTGCGCGACGAGAACCACGCCCGGCTGTTCGAGTGGGTCAAGAGGCTGGAGGTCGACGCCCTGGTGGTCCACCTGAACCCCGGTCAGGAGCTGTTTCAGCCGGAGGGGGACCGGGAGTTCCGCGGAATCCGGGACGCCATCGGCCGGCTCTGCGACGGGAGCCCTGTCCCGGTGATCGTCAAGGAAACGGGCTTCGGGATCCGCCCGACCGAGGTGCGGGAGCTCCTGAGGCTCGGGGTGGCCTTCGTGGACGTGGCCGGGGCAGGCGGGACCAACTGGGTGACCGTGGAGGCCTACCGGCTCCCGGAAGCCGAGAGAGGCCCCGCCGAGGAGCTGCGCGACTGGGGACTGCCCACGGTCCTGCTCTTGGCGGCCCTGGACGGGGCGGCCGCGGGAGAGGACGGCGAGTCACGGGTGCTGGCCTCCGGGGGGGTGCGCAGCGGGCTGGACGTGGCCAAGGCTGTGGCGCTCGGCGCCCGCCTGGCCGGCCTGGCCCTGCCCTTGATCCGGGACGTGGTCGCCGGCGGCGCCGAGGCGGTGGTGCGCCGGATCGAGGGGCTCGAGACCGTGGTGCGGGCGGTCATGGTGCTCACCGGCTCCCGGACCCTGGCGGACCTTCGGACCGGGAAGCTCTGGCTGGACCCGGCCTTCAAGGCTGAGATCGAAGCCTTCCGGGCGGCGGAATCGGCCTCTACCTGAAGGAGCCGTCGGGCTCCACGCCTGCGGGACGCTCCCCCTGCCGCACCGATATGTTCAGGTACCAGCTGCGCCGTTCCCGCGGGGCCAGGGTGCTGTTCCAGCCCCACATCTTCGAGAAGTCGATCCGGTCCATCGCCGCGGTGGCGGGCTCGGGGGCGATGTTGTACTGCCCGGCGAAACCTCCCTCGTTGAGCCACATGCCCAGGTACGGCACCGTCTCCGGCGGGTACGAGAGCCCGATCGCCAGCCGACGCCTCGGCTCGTACAGCAGGCACCAGCCCTCCGGCACCTTTCCCGCGAAAAAGTACTTCTGGTAGCCCCGGGCGTTGCGCCTGGGCGCCCGGCTCAGGTCGAAGCGGCTGCCATCGCCCAGGAGCGCCACCGGAAAGTCGTAGCGCTCGCCGTAGCCGCCCAGGCGGGGACCCGGCACCGAGTTCACCACCCGGTCCATGCCCGCCGGCACCACGAACTCCATCCCCTCCCACACCTTAAACAGGGGATGCGCCGCCCAGAGGAACTCCAGCGGCAGGGACGACAGGTTCTCCACCCGATAGGCAGCCCGCAGGCAGGCCCCCTCGAGCCTCAGGGTCTTGCTGAGCCGGTAGGGAAAGCGCACCCCCTGGACGCTCAGGGTGAGCTCCTCGCCCCGGGCCTCGGCATCCCAGGGCAGGGACCAGACCTCACCATGGTCGGGCGCCACGGTGCCCTGCCAGGGTGGGCTCTCGTAGCAACACTCCGATATGGTGGGGAACATCTCGTCGAAACCCGAGAACTCCCCGTCCAGGTACGAAGCGCCGTAACCGGTCCGGCGAAAGCGCCTGCCCGTGTTCTGCCAGAGAAGCTCCAGCCTCGAGGGCTTGAACAGGATCGAGGCGGTCTTGGCGCCCGCCAGCGGCACGACCTTCACCCTCAGCATCCGGTTCTCGAGCACGAGAGCGGGTACGTCCTTGTAGCGACCTTCGCTGATCATCACTCCCTCCTGCCGGCTCCCGCCTTCTGCCCCCCTCCCGCCGTCCCTGAGGCCAGCGGATAGGCGCTGTGCTCCTGGAAGGTCTCGAACATGGCCAGCAGGTTCTCCACGGGAATGCCGGCCTGGATGTTGTGCACGTTGTTGAACACGAACCCGCCGCCCTGGCCGAACACCCGGATCGTGCGGGCCACCTCTTCCCTGACCGCCTCCGGTGTACCGAAGGGCAAGGTGTGCTGGGCGTCGATCCCCCCGCCCCAGAACACGAACTTGTCCCCGTACTGGCCTTTCAGGCGTTCGGGTTCCATCCTGGCCGCCGAGATCTGGACCGGGTTGAGGATGTCCATGCCGGCATCGGCGAAGTCATCCAGCAGTCCATCCAGAGAACCGCAGCTGTGGAAGAAGGTCTTCCACGGGGTGTTGGCATGCACCCAGTCGTTCATCTGCCGGTGCAGCGGCTTGTACATCTCCCGATACGCATCCGGGGAGATGAAGGGGCCGTTCTGGGCCCCGAAGTCGGTCCCGCTCATGACGATCACGTCGATCCGGTCCCCCACCGCCTCCCGGTACATCTTGAGGTTCTTCATCTGCAGCTCGAACTGCAGCTGAAAGATCTCCTGCACGTAGTCCTTGCGCAGGACCGTGGACACGTACCACTCCTCGGGATCGCGAATGCCCTTGGGGTGCAGCACGTTCGGTCCCGGAACCAGGGCGATGTCCCCGAA
>JAFGFV010000081.1 GCA_016930895.1 Spirochaetales bacterium
GAATAGTCTGACAGGCTCCCCCGGCACCAACCGCCCCTGCGCAAACCCTTTTCGGAGCGAACCATGTCGAAGCGATTCCGTTTGTTGCTGGTTCTCGTGCTACTAGGCGTTGCCTTTTATTTCCTCTATCCCACCATATCCTGGTACTTCATCGTTCCGGAAAGCAAGCGCACCCTGGCTTCCGGTTCCCGGACCCAGATCCGGGCTCATGCCGAGCGCAAGGCCGCCGAGGCCCTCCGGGAGCTGCAGGGGCTGGGGGCCGAGGAGCCGTTGCCGGCGGAGTATGCGTTCCTGATCGGCGAGGTCAAAGACGTGTACAAGGCCGAGAAGCGTCCCGTCCCCAAGACGTGGACCATCGAGGACGTGTTCCGGGGTTTTCCGGGGCGGGCCGAGATCCTTCTTGCCATGGAGAACCACTATCGGGAGGACATCCTCGATATCAAGGACCTGCGGGACCGGACGATCCAGCTCGGTCTCGACTTGCGGGGGGGGATGCGGGTCCTGATTCGGGCGGACCTCGAGGAGCTGGAGCGCACCTCGGGGCAGAGCCTCTCGGCCGCCGAGAAGGAGGACGCCGTACGGCGGGCCCTCGAGATCCTGAACAACCGCATCGACCAGTTCGGGGTGACCGAGCCCCAGATCCGGCGCCAGGGGGAGGACCTGATCCTGGTGGAACTGCCTGGAGAGGCGGACCGGGAGCGGATGAGCCGTTTCATCCAGGGCAGGGGCATCCTGAACTTCCACATCGTGAACGATGAGGCCCTGGCCGCCTTTGGCGAGTGGCAGGCTTCGAACCCCGGCCAGGTTCTGGGCCCGGAGGGGCAGATCCTCCAGCCGCCGATCCTGCCCAAGGGCACGATGCTGCGCGGGGTTTACATCCGGGACGAGTACGGCCTGGACCAGCTGCGGGGCTTCACGGTGGTCAGCGAGGAGGTGGGGCTTTCGGGGAACTACATCCGGGAAGCCCGGGTCAGCTCCGACCCGATCACGGGGCGGCCGGTAGTCAACTTCTTCCTCACGGGCGAGGGCGGGGACCTGTTCTACAAGCTCACCAGCGAAAACGTCGGCAAGAGCATGGCGGTGGTGTTGGGGGACAAGGTCAAGGCCCAGGCCCGGATCGCCGAGCCGATCCGCGACGCCGTGAGGGTCACCGGGTTCGACGCGGAGGAGGCCAATGACCTGGCCCTCGTGCTGCGCACCGGGGCCCTGCCGGTGCCCCTGGAGGTGATCAACCAGCAGGCCGTTGGGGCCTCCCTGGGGGAGGATGCCATCCGCCTGGGCCTGCGGGCCATCATCATCGGCTTCGCCCTGGTGGTGCTCTTCATGTTGGTGTACTACAAGGCGGCGGGGCTGATCGCCGATCTGGCCCTGATCCTGAACCTGTACTTCATCGTCTCGATCCTGTCCGTGTTCGGGTTCACCCTGACCCTGCCGAGCCTGGCGGGCGTCATCCTGACGGTCGGCATGGCGGTGGACGCCAACGTGATCGTCTTCGAGCGCATCAAGGAGGAGTACCGGGTCGGCAAGTCGCCCAAGGCCGCGGTCAAGGCGGGGTTCGCCAAGGCCTTGTGGGCCATCGCGGACTCGAATATCACGACCTTCATTGCGGCGCTGGCCCTCTCCCAGCTGGGCAAGGGACCGATCCAGGGTTTCGCCGTGACCCTGGCGGTCGGGATCGTGTCCTCCATGTTCACGGCCCTGTTCGTGTCGCGTATGATCTTCGACTTCTCCACTGACGTGCTCAAGGTCAAACGCCTGAGCATTACCTGGCGGAAGGTGAGGGTAGGGGCATGAAGCGAGTGTACGATTTCCTTCGCCTGCGCTGGGTCATGATCGCCGTCTCCCTCGTTCTGATCGCCGGCGGAATCGCCGGGTACTTCGTGCGGGGCGGCCTCAACTTCGGGGTCGACTTTACCTCGGGACTCGTGGAGCAGGTGCAGATCCGGCCCGAGAGCCAGGAGGCGGGGATCGCCGAGGTGCGCGAGGCCCTGGCGGAGATCGAGGGCGTGAGCATCCAGGGGGTCGGGCCCGCCGGCAGCCAGCAGTTCATGATCAAGGTCCTGGCTCCCGAGGAGGACGATTCCTTCCAGACGCGGATGGAGAGGCGGATCGAGGAGCTCCTGTCCCAGGCCTTCGGGGCGGAGAACGTCGTGGTCCAGCAGAGCGACTTCGTGGGGCCGCGCTACGCCGGGGAGCTAGGCACCCAGACCATCTCGATCGTGGCGGTGGCGCTGGCCCTGATCCTGATGTACACGGCCTTCCGTTTCCGGCTCATCTACGCGGGCGCGGCCGTGCTGTGCCTGGTGCACGATACCCTGATCATGCTGGGGGTGATCGCGGTGTTCCGGGTGGAGGTCACCACTTCGACGGTCGCGGCCATCCTGACCATCATAGGCTATTCCCTGAACGACACGATTATCATCTTCGACCGGGTGCGGGAGAACCGCACCCTGATGCGCGATTCCGACCTCGGCACGATCATCAACACCAGCATCTCCCAGAGCCTGAGCCGCACCATCCTGACCTCCGTGACCACCCTGCTCGCCATCGTGACGATCTACGTCATCGGCAGCGGCGACATCCGGAACTTCGCTTTCAACCTGATCATCGGGATCGTGGTTGGCACCTACTCGACGGTCTTCATCGCTTCGCCGATCGCCCTGGAGTGGACCCGTGCCCAGGACCGGCGCCGCCGTGGACGGGACATCAAACGCTACGGGAAGCCTTCGGGCGCTGGGTTGCCTGCCGGGCGCGCCGCCACGGCGGCGCAGGGGGGCCGGCCGCTCGAGGGAGCGCAGTCCCCGCCCGGGGGGGGGCAGGCCCTGCGCGAGGGTGCCGTGGACGCGGAGCTCGCGGAAACCGGGGAGGAAGGGCCCGCCGGAGAACGCCCGGAGGACCGGGTTCGCCCGGAGGACCGGGTACGACCGGAGGACCGGGTTCGCCCGGAGGACCGGGTTCGCCCGGAGGACCGGGTACGCCAGCAATCCGCCTCGCGGGAGGGCCCGGTGCAGGTGACCCGCAGCCAGCCTTCCCGAAAGAAAAAGAAGAAACGGCACTAAGAGCGCCGCGTATCGGGGGAACGCATGCACACAGAGGGAATCCTTCAGGCCGCCACAGCGGTGCGGCTTCTGTCCATGGACGCCGTTCAGAGGGCGAACTCGGGGCACCCGGGACTGCCCATGGGATGTGCCGAGCTGGGCGTGCTGGTCTTCGGGGAAATCATGAGGCACTATCCCGAGGATCCCAATTGGATCGACCGCGACCGGTTCGTGCTGTCAGCCGGGCACGGGAGCATGCTGCTGTACTCCCTGCTGCACCTGTCGGGATACGAGCTGCCCATGTCCGAGCTGCAGAGTTTCCGTCAGCTGGGCTCCCGGACCCCCGGGCACCCGGAATACGGCCTGACCGCGGGAGTGGAAACGACCACGGGTCCCCTGGGCCAGGGCATCTCCAACGCCGTGGGCATGGCCATGGCCGAGCGGATGCTCGCGGCCAGGTTCAATACGGCACAAGCCAGCATTATCGATCACCACACGTACGTGCTGGCCGGTGACGGCGACATGATGGAGGGGGTGAGCTCGGAGGCCTGCTCCCTGGCTGGCCACCTGGGCCTGGGCAAGCTCATCGTGTTCTATGACTCCAATCGCATCACCATCGAAGGGAGCACGGGGCTCGCGTTCACGGAGGACGTGGGACGCCGCTTCGAGGCCTACGGCTGGCAGACCTTGTCGAGTGACGCCTACGATCTGGAAAGCATCCTGAAGCTCGTGGAGCAGGCCAAGGGGGAATCCACGCGGCCCAGCCTGATCCTGCTGCGCTCGGTGATCGGCAAGGGGGCCCCCAACCTGGCAGGGTCCCACGAGACCCATGGCGCTCCCCTGGGTGAGGAGGAGATCCGGGCGGCCAAGCGGGCCATGGGCATCTCCGAGGACAGCCAGTTTCACATCCCCGCGGCCGCCGGAGAGTACTTTGCCGGCCGTCGGGCCTCCTGGGAGCAGGGGTACCAGGAGTGGCAGAAGGGGTTCGCCGCCTGGTCGGCCGCGAATCCGGAGCTGCGGAAGGAGTGGGACCGTTTCTTCGGGACCCTCGATCCGGACAGCCTGCCCATGCCCGAGTTCCAGCAGGGCGACAAGATGGCTACCCGTAAGGCGAGCGGCACCGTGCTGGCGGCCATCTCCCCGGCGGTGCCCAACCTGGTAGGCGGATCCGCCGATCTGGCCCCTTCGAACAACACCTACGTCAAGGGGCTCGGAGACTTCCAGGCGGACAGCCCGGCGGGCCGGAATCTCCACTTCGGGGTGCGGGAGCACGGCATGGGGGCGATCTGCAATGGGCTGGCCCTCCACGGGGGTCTCAGGGCCTACTGCGGCACTTTCCTCGTGTTCTCGGACTACATGCGCCCCTCGGTGCGCCTGGCGGCTCTCATGGGGCTGCCGGTGGTGTACGTGTATACCCACGATTCGGTGTTCGTCGGGGAGGACGGGCCGACGCACCAGCCGGTGGAGCACCTGGCCGCGCTGCGGGTCATCCCCAACCTGGTGGTGCTTCGCCCCGGGGATGCGCAGGAAACCGCGGAGGCCTGGCGGATTGCCCTCGGCAGATCCGACGGCCCGACGGCCCTGGCCCTGACCCGGCAGAACCTGGAGGTGTATGCCAAGGACGATCCCCGCTGGCAGCAGAACCTGCGCCACGGGGCGTACGTCGTGTCGGACTCCCAGGGGTCACCCTCCCTGGTGGCGGTCGCGACCGGCTCGGAGGTCAACCTCGCGCTGGAGGCCAAGAAGGCCCTGGGCCCGACGGGGGCCGGAATGCGGGTCGTGTCCATGATGAGCCGGGAACTGTTTCTCCAGGCGCCGGAGGAGTACCAGTCCCGCCTGCTCCCCGCCGGGAGCGCGCGGGCGGTGCTGGAGGCGGGGGTCTCGTATGGCTGGGGCGACGTCGTGGGACCCGGGGCGACCCTGGTCTGCGTGGACCGCTTCGGCGAGTCCGCCCCGGCGGGCAAGATCGCCGAGCATCTGGGGCTCACCGCGCCGGCGGTAGCCGCCCGGCTTAAGCCGCTGCTGTAGGCGCCGCCGGTCCCGATCCCCCTCCTGAAGGATAGGGCACGTCAGCCCTGACTCCAGACTACCCGTGCAAAACGGCAAACTCGGTGATTGCCCCTGTGGCTCGTTGTTGATATCTTCGATCATGTTTAACGCCCAGGAGGAATCATCGCTTCCATGAGCAGTGCCGAACAGAGCTCGGTGTACACGGACATCCTGGTCATCGGGGCGGGCCCCGCGGGACTGGCGGCAGCCCTGGCCGCGGCGCGGGGTTTGCGCGAGCGGGGGGTTCGCAAGTCCATTGCGGTCATCGACAAGTCCGGGGCGCCGGGCACCCACATTCTCTCGGGGTGCCTGACGGATCGGGCGAGCCTCGCGCAGCTCGATCCCTACGTGGCGGGAACGCCCCGGCGTGCGCCCTTCGAGGAGACCCTGCAGCCGGTGACCCGGGACGGAATGCTGTTCCTCACCGGGCGTGGCGGCGCGGAGCTGCCCGCCGCCCTGCTCCCGGCCAATCTGCGCCACACCGGGAACGTGATCCTGTCGGCGGGCGCGCTGTGCGAATGGCTGGCGGAGGAGTGCGAAGCGGCAGGGGTCGATATCCTGTTCGGGACCCCGGCTTCCCGAATCCTCGAGCACGGCGGGCGCCCGGCGAGCGTGGTCATCCCGGAGGCCGGGCTCGGGAAGAGCGGGGAACGGCGCCCCGGCTACAAGCCGGAGGAAACGATCGAGGCCGGCCTGTTCATCATCGCGGACGGCAGCCTCGGCACCGTCTCCCTGGATCTCGTGGGCAGCCGCGAGCTTGCCGGCCCGGCTCCCCAGAGCTACTCCATCGGCGTCAAGCAGATCCTGGAGTATCCTGACGACAGCCCCCTGGCGCCCGGGACCGTGCTCAACACCCTCGGTTGGCCCGTGCCCGTTTCGGTGTTCGGCGGGGGCTTCCTGTATGGAATCGACCGCACCCACGCCGCCATAGGGCTCATCATCAGCCTGGCCTGGCGCTTCTGCGATCTGGACCCCGTGCTCGAGCTGGAACGCCTCAAGACCCATCCGCGCATCGCCCAGCTGCTGGAGGGGGCGCGGGTGGTCGCCTGCGGAAGCAAGACCGTCCCGGAAGGGGGATACTTCGCGCTGCCCAAGCCGGGGTTCGAGAACGTGGCCCTGGTGGGAGACGCGGCGGGCTTCGTGAACATGTCCCGCCTCAAGGGGCTGCATCTCGCCCTTTCCTCCGGCATCGCCGCGGGGCTTGCCGCCGCGCAAGCCGCCGGCCGCGACGCGCCGGGGGAGCTCGCCCCTGCCTATGAGGAGGGAGTTCGCGCGCAGGGGGTGTACGCGGAGCTGTTCAGGGCAAGGAACTTCCGCCAGGTCTTCGAATCGAGGCTGGGTTTCCTGGCGGGGGCCCCGCTGTCCCTCGTGCAGTCGGCAATCCCTCTGCGATTACCGCTCAAGTCGGACCGCTTGTCCACGCGCAAGGAGCTCCTGCGGCACCCGAAAACGGGCATGGACCGCAACGATTTCGTATATCACGCCAACGTGCTCTACGACGAGAGTGCCCAGTCCCACATCGCGATCAAGGAGCCGGAGCTCTGCCTGGAGTGCAGGGAGCGCTTCGGCGAGCCGTGCCTGTGGTTCTGCCCGGGAAACGTCTATTCGGAGAACGCCGACGGCGCCGGGAATGGCGGCCTCATCGCCGTCAGCCCCATCCACTGTCTGCATGACAGGGCGTGCCTGGTGAAGTGCCCGTTCGACAACATCGACTGGCGGAACCCCGCGGGCGGAGAAGGCCCGCGGTACCGTGGAATGTGAGAGAAGGGAATGAAAGAGAAGAAGATCGTGATCATCGGCGCCGGACTGGCGGGGCTGTCCAGCGCCGCCCTGCTGGCCCGCGACGGCTTCGAGGTGACCGTCCTGGACAAGCTCCCTGAGCCGGGTGGAGTGGCCGGGCGCTACGAGGAAGCGGGGTTCGTCTTCGACACCGGTCCGTCCTGGTATCTGATGAACGGCGTCTACGAGCGTTTCTTCGCCCTTTTCGGCCGGAAGCCCGGGGACTACTACCAGCTCGTCCAGCTGGACCCCTCCTACCGGATCTTCTTCGAGGACGGCACGCGCGGCGCCATCAGCACGGACCCGTCCGCCAACGAAAGCTTCTTCGACTCGCTGCAGGAGGGCGGGGGCAGGCAACTCAGGAGGTTCCTCCAGAACTCCGAGATCAAGTACAAGATCGCGGTGGAGAAGTTCCTCTACCGCGAGTACCGGTCGTTTCTCCCGTTCCTGAACCCGTTGATGCTTGCAGCCGGACTCAAACTGGACATCTTCTCCAAGCTGGACCGGTTCGTCTCCTCGTACTTCACGGACGTTCGGGCGCGGCAGGTGGTGGAGTTCAACACGGTCTTCCTGGGCTCCAGCCCGTTTCAGACCCCTGCGCTGTACTCGCTCATGGCCCACGCGGACATCACCGAGGGGGTCGCGTTCCCCCGGAACGGGATCTACGATCTCGTGAGGGCCCTGTTCGCCCTTGCCAAAGAGCAGGGCGTTTCGTTCATGCTCTCCACGCCGGTCACCCGCATCGACGTGCGCAACGGGCGGGCCGTGGGCGTGGAGACCCCCGGCGGGAGCGTCGCCGCGGACTGCGTGGTGGCGGCCACGGACTACCATCACGCGGACACCGCTCTCCTGGATCCCGCCTACCGGAACTACTCGGATCGGTACTGGGAGACCCGGGTCATGGCCCCGACCACGTTCCTGATTCTCCTCGGAGTCACCGGCTCCGTCCCAGCTCTTGCGCACCACAATTTCTATTTTGCCACGGACTGGAAGCGGCACTTTGACTCCATCTTCTCCAACCCCGGCTGGCCCGAAAACCCGTCGTACTACGTCGGTGTTCCCTCCCGCACCGCCTCCTCCTTTGCGCCGGCGGGCAGCGAGAGTCTGTTCGTTCTCGTGCCCGTGGCCCCGGGGCTGTCCGACACTCCCGACACCAGGAGATCCTTCTCCGACAGGATCATCGGACACCTCGCAGCCCTGGTGGGCCAGCCGGACCTCGCAGAGCGCGTGGTGGTCAAGAAGGTGATCGCCCACGAGCATTTTCAGGACACGATGGGCTACTACAAGGGCGCCTCGCTAGGGCTCTCCCATACCCTGCTCCAGACCGCGCTCCTACGTCCTTCCCATGCAAGCAGGAAGGTCAAGAACCTGTACTACACGGGCCACTACACCCAGCCCGGGATCGGCATGCCGATGGCCATCATCGGGAGCGAGCTTCTGGCCGCCCGCATCCGCAGCGAGGCGCGCCGTCTCCGCACCCCGTCGGCATAACCGTGCGCGTGGGCGTGGACCGCCGCAGGTTTCTCCCCCGGACCGAACAAGAGGCCGTCAAGGACCTGGCGATCTTCTACGGGATGGGTATCCTGCTGCACCTGCTGCCCTGGACGCGTTCCCTCATGGTCGCCATCACCCCGGTGTTCCTCGTGGTGACCGCGGTCTACGTGATCGGAAGCCTCTCGCCGCGGCAAAATCCCCGGGTCATCGTCTTCGTGGCCGGCGCGTTCCTGGCAGGCTTCGCTGCGGAGGTGGCAGGGGTGGCAACAGGGTCCGTGTTCGGCGTCTACCGCTACTCCGGCGCGCTGGGTCCCAAGCTGTTCGGGGTCCCGCCCCTGATCGGGCTCATCTGGTGTCTCGTGGTCCTGGGCGCGGCAGTCCTGGCCGACATGCTCTTCCATCGCAGGGTGGCGACGCTGGTGCTCGTTCCGCTGTTCTGCGTGGCCTTCGACGTCGTGCTGGAGCGCGGAGCGGTGTTTCTGGGATACTGGACGTGGGAAGGGGGGACGGTGCCCCTGCGCAACTACGCGGCC
>JAFGFV010000505.1 GCA_016930895.1 Spirochaetales bacterium
CAGCGCCATGGAGAAGCTCGATCTGTTCGTTCGCACCTACTCCTGGTTCCTGGATGAGTACCCTCTGTATCGGGATCTCTACCGGCCCGGCAACGATCTGCTGCCCCGCTGGCTCAAGTCCCGTCACTCGAAAGATCTGTTCGCGGAGATCGTGGAGACCCTGAGGGCGATCATCGAGGAAGGCCGGGAAGAGGGGATCTTCCGCCAGGACATGGACCCGGAGCGCTCTGCCCTGGTGCTCTGTCAGCTGATCACCGTTGGGCTTGGCTTCGATCCCGGTGTCTACTCCCGCCGGGACCGCGCGCCCTACGCGGTGCACCTGGATACGCTCTTGGGGATCATCGCCCGGGGACTGGTGGTGCCGGACTAGCTATCGTTCCCCGGACCAGTAGAGCAGGGCCGCGGCTCCCCCCAGAAAAGCCGCCGCCGCGCCGAAGGCCCACCACTCGTGGAAGGTTCTGTGCAGCAGGGCGATTCCCGCCGCGGCGAGGGGAGTTGCCCCGAGGGCGATGACGAACAGCCCCTTGCGCAGGCCGTACCATTCCTGATACCCCCGGTACAGGAGCGGCAGAAAAAGCACCGTCGCCATGTACAGGGTCGGGCGCAGGAACAGAGAGTAGGGCTCGTAGGCGCCGTAGCTGATCAGCACGCTCGCGACCGCCACGACGCTGTAGAAACCGCCGACGAAGAAGACCGTCTGCCGCGTTGAGCGCTTGCCGTAGAATACCGCCACCGCAGCTGCGGCCAGAGCGGCCGCAACCAGGAAGTCCACGACCAGCAAATACAGGAACAACGGGAAGGGCCGATAGGACACGGGCAGAAAACGCTCCAGCACCGCCGCCGCAACGGCTCCGACCACGCCGAACACCAGCCCCTTCAGGTATTCCACCAGGGGGATCGTTCGGACCAAGGGAACCGAGGCGCGGGAGCGCCCCGGCCGGGGAGTCCCCAGCAGGCCGTATGCAATCATCAGGAATGCCGGAAGGCCCAGGAGAGCGAACAGCGTCATGGCCCTATCCGCGGCTCAGCACGGTGTCTTCGATCTCGCGGACCTGAGCCCGGTACAGGGAGGTGATGCCGACCCCGTAGTCGGCGATCAGCTGGATGATGTCCCGCTGCCGCTCCTGCGCGTCGACCCCGTTGATGCGGTCCCCGGCGTCCCCGAGCCCGGGCATGATGTAGGCCTTGTTGTTCAGGCTCGGGTCCATCCAGAGGGTATAGATCTCGGAGTTCTCGATGGCCCGCACGATCCGCAAGGAGCCCTTGAGCACCGATATCACGTTGAGAAACTTGATCGACCGCGGCTTGATCCCCTGGTCCAGGAGATACTTGACGATGGTGACCAGGCTCCCCCCTGTGGCGTTCATGGGATCGGCAAAGAACAGGTCCTTGCCGTCCAGCAGCTCCAGGTCGAGGTACGACTTGTCGAGATTCAGGATGTACGCCATGTTGTGCTCCTCCTTGGTGTCGTCCCGGCTGATTCGAAACAGCGCGAAGGGGGTCACGTAGTTGTTGGAGGAGTACTCCTGAATCTCCTTGGACACGATCATCGAGGGCAGCAGGGCCGCCCGCAGCATGACGCACATCACGCTGTTGCCGACCTTCTCGTCGATGTCCGGGATCTTGTGCACGGCGTAGTTCTGGATCGGCATCCCCACCGGCGTCTCGACCAGGATGTAGTTCTTCTTCTCCCGGATCGGGCTGCTGAAGGCAAGGTTGAAGAGCAGCTCGTAGGCTCTCTGGATGTAGTACACGAACTCGGGGTTTTCGGTTTGGGTGTTCCGCAGCTTGGCGGTCAGCCGGGAGGCCTCGCCGTGGCTGGTCTGAGGCGTCTCGAAGGAGTAGACGTGGATGTTCGGCTCCCGGGCAGTGATCTCCCGCATCATCTTGCCCATCTGGTTGTACAGGTCGATCAACTTCTCCTTGGCGGAGATCCACTGCGCTCCGCCCTGCCCCCCCGCCGCGTCGAGCCGGGGGTAGACCTTCATGGCCTCCGAGTACTTCTCGTCCATGGCCCCGATGGTGAGTTTGTCGCTCGCGGTCAGGTACCCGTCGAGATCGGCCGCTTCAAGAATGATCTTGGACATGACGTTAGTCTCCTCGAAGAGCTGCGGAACGGCATACAGCCGGCTGCCGTCAGCGCCAGAGCCAGCGCATCAAACTGTACCCACCCGCCCCCGCTTCGTCAAGCAACCGCGCCTCACGCTGCGCCCCACGCGCCTGCCAGTCGCGCCTCGCTGCAGCCGGTCGGGCTGCAGCCGGCCTGGCGCCCCCGGCCTGGCGCCCGGTGCTTGATCCAAAGCTGATCGAAATGATATACAAAACTCCGGCGTGAGCACGACACAAGGCATCCTGCGCAGGCGCTACATATTCAGAGGTGTGATTCAGGGGGTGGGGTTCAGACCCACGGTGTACCGGTGCGCTTCCGCGCTGGGTCTGACAGGATTCGTGCGCAACCAGCGCTCCGAAGTTCTGGCGGAGGTCCAGGGGCATCGGGACGCCGTGGAACGCTTCCCCGGGGCGTTGGCCGACATGCTCCCCGCGGCTGCTTCTATCGAGAGCTTCACCGCGGAAAGCGTCGAAGCGATCGAAGAGCGGGAGTTCCGGATCGTCGAGAGTGCTGCTACCTCCTACAGCTTCCCGCCGATTCCTCCGGACCTGGCGCTGTGCGATGAGTGCCGCAGGGAGATGCTCGACCCCGCCGATCGGCGCTACCTGTATCCGTTCATCACCTGTACCCAGTGCGGACCCCGCTATTCGATCGTCGAGGACACCCCCTTCGACCGCGATACCACCTCGATGGTCGA
>JAFGFV010000506.1 GCA_016930895.1 Spirochaetales bacterium
CGAGATGCTCGGCTACGCCGCGGAGGAGATTCCCAAGGGTGCACGCTTTCGCTGTTGGCTGCTGCAGCGCACCCAGCCGGAGGACCGGAAGCGGCTCGGGGAAGCCCTGTCGGCCCTGGGGTCCGGCCGCCGAGAGGAGGTGAGCGAGGAGGTCGCGGTCCGCTGCGCCTCCGGTCGATACCTGCCCGTGCACCTGCAGGCCCGACCGGCGCGCTGGTACAGCGGGAAGAGAGCGGCCGGGGTCGTCGGGGTGTTGCACGACCAGAGCGCGCGCAGGGAAATCGAGGAGCGGCTCGAGGAGGGGCGGATCCTGGCGGAGCGGCGCGCCGAGGAGCTGCAGCGCCTGGCCCTGGAGCTCACGGAGTCGGAGGAGCGTGAGCGCAGGCGGCTCGCCCGGGTCCTGCACGACGAGCTCCAGCAGTACCTGGCGGCCGGGAAGCTCAGGCTCTCGGGGGCGGAAGGCTTGAACAAGGCGGAGCTCGAGCAGGTGACCAGGGAGGCATCGGAGCTCCTGGATCGGGCCATCGGCGTCTCCCGATCCCTGACCTCGGAGCTCAGCCCGACGGTCCTCTACACCGCGGGACTGACCGCCGCCCTGGCCTGGCTGGGAGAGTGGATGGAGCTCCACCACGAGCTCGCGGTCGAGGTCCACGCGGAGTCCGCGGCGGAGCCGCAGTCCTCTGGGATCCGCATCCTGCTGTTCCAGGCGGCCCGGGAGCTGCTCTTCAACGTGGTCAAGCATTCCGGAGCGCAGCGGGCGGTGCTCTCCCTGGAGCGGGAGGGGCAAGACAGCTTCGTCTTGATCGTGAGCGACCACGGCAAGGGGTTCGATCCGGACGCGCTCGTCGGCAGGAAAGGGGCCGACCGCGGCTTCGGGCTGCTCAGCATCTCGGAGCGGCTCCAGCTGCTCGGCGGCTCAGCCCGCATCGACAGCAGGCCCGGCCGGGGAACGAGCGTGGTGGTCTCGGTCTCCGACCGGGTCATGTGGACGGAAGCGGGCACCTCGCCGTTTGCCCAGAGCACGGTCGGAGGTGCCGGGCTGCCCGGCGAGCCTCGGGCGGGAGGGCGCGCTCCGACGCGGGTGCTCATCGCGGACGACCACGCGGTGGTGCGGCAGGGGTTCGCCTCTCTGATGCAGCGCACCCCGGAGATCGAGGTGGTGGCCCTGGCGTCGGACGGGGAGATGGCGGTGCGGCTTGCGGACAGCCTGAGGCCCGAGGTGGTGCTCATGGACGTGGCCATGCCCCAGATGAGCGGGATCGAGGCCACCCGGCGAATCCATCGCGATCACCCGGAGATCCGGGTGATCGGCCTCTCGGTCCACGACGAAAAGGAAACCCGCAGGGCCATGCTGGAGGCCGGCGCAGTCGAGTACCTGACCAAGGACGGCCCGGCGGAGCTGCTGCTGACGGCGATCAGAGGCGGCTCGGTCCCCGGGAGCTAAACCGCCGGCGCGCCCGCGGGAGGGAGCGGCTGCGCCGCATGAGGGCGGTGTTTTCTCAACCCTGCACGTGAATGATCTCCACCGGGCAGCTCTCGGCGGCCTCGACCACGCAGTCCCGCAGCCGCTCGGGCACCTCTCCCTTGCCGAGGTCGCCGTCCTGGCGGAACTCGGCCAGGAGCTCGCTGTAGCCGTCGTCGGCGTTCTCGGCGAAGACCTGCGGGCAGGTGTCCCAGCAGGCAGCGCAGCTCGTGCATTCCGGCCTGTCGATCGTAACCTTCATCCGTGACTCCCTTCTCCGGGCCCCCGCTGGGGTTGGCCGCCGGCGGGCTCCGGGGTCCCGAACCTTCTACCCTTGAGGAGCTGCAAGATTCGTACCAATACCCCGCCAGGAGCGGCCCTTGGCATGGATGTTGCTTCTCTAGAGGCGGAGAGGAGGGCGACGAATCATGCTGCAGTACGCTTCCAGGCTCGAGGGCTTCACGATCCACGCCCGGGATGGGGACGTCGGCAAAATCCAGGACATGTACTTCGACGACGAGCAGTGGGCTGTCCGGCACCTCGTGGTCCGCGCCGGCGGATGGCTGTTCGGCCGGCGGGTCCTGATTTCGCCCTTGTCGGTGGAGCGCCTTGACTGGGAGGCCAAGGAGGTGCGCACCTGGCTGTCCCGGGAGCAGGTCGAGAAGAGCCCGGATATCGACACCGACCAGCCGGTTTCCCGGCAGCAGGAGCGCAAGCTGCACCTCTACTACGGCATGCCCGTGTACTGGGGGGGCAGCGCCCTCTGGGGCAACCAGATGATCCCTGCGGCCATGGCCCTCAAGAACCGGCTTCCGGAAGAGGAGCAGGAGGCGGTCGACGAGTCAGTGGAGGGAGACTCGCACCTGCGCAGCAGGCGGGAGGTAAACAGCTACTACATCCAGGCCCGGGACGGCGACCTTGGCCACGTGGAGGATTTTCTTCTCGAAGAGGAGAGCTGGGCCTTCCGCTACCTGGTCGTGGACACCCGCAACTGGCTCCCGGGTCGCAAGGTCCTGGTTCATCCTGCCTGGATCGAGGAGGTCAGCTGGTACGACCAAAGGGTGCGGGTGGACCTGGAGCGGGAGAGGATCCGCAGCTCACCGGAGTTCCACGAGCCCGAGGACGTGACACGGGACTACGAAGCCCTGCTGTTCGATCACTACGGGCGCTCCGGCTACTGGGGACTGTGACCGGCACCCCGGCCCGCACCCGGCCGGCGGGCCGTGACCGGGGGGCTCCGGGAGATTGTATAGATCCTATACAGCCGCGCCGCGGGGCCTGGTAAAGAGTACACAGCCCCGTCAACGGAGCGCGGGGCGCGGGCATTCGTCCGGACAGAGAGCCCGGAGGAGAGAATCGATGAAGGAGTACGGAAACATCGAGCGCGACAGGCGCTGGGAGCAGGCCTACCTGTTCCGGGTGAGGGTCCGGGGGTCCCTGGAGGAAGCCAGCCGGGAGCTGGAGGAGTTGTCGACGGAGCAGGGCCTCGAGATCGAAACCCGAAAGCTCGAGCACGAGAAGGAGGAGAACGAGATCCTGGGCTCGATCCGGGGTGACCACGCCTATCTGCGCCAGGCCCAGGAGCGGCTCCGTTCGCGAGGCTGGCGTCAGGAGGAGAGGCTGTAGCATGGCCCGGCGGCTCCTGCGCGTGCTTCCCCGCCCGCCGATCGCGGTGCTGGCCGCGCTGCTGCTCGCCCTGTCGGCGCCCGGGCCCGCCGCCCAGGCGACCGACGGCGTCATCGGGGCGGACGAGTACCCCAACACCCTCAGCCGCGGCGACGGCAGCTACCTGCTGGCCTGGCGGGTCCAGGGGCGGCTGATCCACCTGGGGATTTCCGCCCGGACCGAGGGCTGGGTCGGCCTGGGTATCGACCCCATCGTGGTGCTCGACAACGCCGACTTTCTCTACGGCTGGATCGACCCGTCCGGGGTGGTCCAGGTGCGGGACGCCCGCTCACTGGGTTCTCGCGGTCCCATCGTGGAGGACGTGTCCCGAGGCGGCTCCAACGACATCCTGGCCTACGGGGGCAGCCGCCAGGAGGGCCGGACGGTCATCGAGCTGGTGCGCCTCCTGGACACCGGGGACCAGCAGGACGCGCCCATCCACCCCGAAGGAGGCAACCGGATTCTCTGGGCCTACGGGCCGGACCCCTCCGAGCTCAGCCGCCTGCGCCAGTACGGCGAGGCCTATCTGCGCCCGGGGGAGGAGCTCCGAGCCGCGAACTGGTGGGCGGCACTCACCGAAACGCCGCTCTATTCCGCTGGACTGACAGCGGCCTTCCTCCTGCTGGCGACCTCCATGCTCCTGGGGCAGCTGGGCCGCTTCCGCCTGGGACACCGGATCACGGGGTGGATCGCCGTGGCTCTCGCCGCCGCGCTCTCCCAGGGCGTGCTGCTGGCCCCCCGGGGACCCCTAACCCTCTCGGCGCTGTGGGGGATCCTGGCCGCCGGCACGGGCGCGGCCGCCCTGATCGCGGCTGCGGTGGACGCGAGGCAGGCCGGAGCCCCAGCCTCGCCCGGCGCGGCCGTCGGGGCCCGACTCTCCGCGCGCAGGGGCGGCTCCCCCGGCGCCCGCGGGAGTCGGGGGAGCCTGCGGGTCTGCCGCATCCTTCAATGGATAAGCCTTGCGCTCCTGGGCGGCGCCCTGGGCATCGCGCTGGTGCGGGGAGGGGTGTTCTAGTGGCGCGGGGGCTGAAGGAATACCGGGACAAGCGGGACTTCCGCAGCACCGGCGAGCCCAGGGGCGCAGAGGGCTCGGCGGAAGGCCGTGGGCAGTTCGTGATCCAGCAGCACCGCAGCCGCGGCCAGGGCGGGCGGGTGCATTTCGACCTCAGGCTGGAGATCGAGGGTGCCCTCGCCTCGTGGGCCGTTCCCAAGGGCCCGTCCACAGATCCTGCGGAAAAGCGCCTGGCCCTGCGGGTGGAAGACCACCCCCTGGACTACGCCGGCTTCGAGGGCGTGATCCCGGAAGGGGAGTACGGCGCGGGCACGGTCCTGGTGTGGGACCGGGGCCCCTACCGAAACCTCCGGGAGGACGATCGCTCCATGAAAGAGTCCCTGGAGGAGGGCAAGGTCGAAGTGAGCCTGCAGGGAAAGAAGCTCCAGGGAGGATACGCCCTGGTGCGCACGGGCTCCGAGGGGGAGCGGGAGCGATGGCTCCTGGTCAAGATGGACGACGAGGCGGCGGACGCCCGGCGCAACCCCGTGAGCACGGAGCCGGAGTCGGTGCTTACGGGGCGGACCCTGGACGAGATCGCCGCGGAGGACACCGGGGGGCAGTCGTGACGGTCGACGGCATCCAGGTCGAGGTCTCCCACCCGGACAAGCTCCTGTTTCCCGACGAGGAGATCAGCAAGGGGGACCTGGCCGACTACTACGCCCGGATCGCCGGCACCATGCTCCCGTACCTGAAAGGCCGGCCGATCAGCATGGAGCGCTACCCCGACGGGATCCAGGCCGACGGCTTCTACCAGAAGAAGGCGCAAGAGTACTTTCCCGACTGGGTGCACCTGGTCACTGTGGAGCTCAAGGATGGGGAACGCCAGGAGCAGGTCTCCTGCGAGAACGCCGCCACGCTCGTCTTCCTGGCCGACCAGGGCTGCATCACGCCCCACACCTGGCTGTCCCGGGAGGGTGCTCTCGGCCGTCCGGACCGGCTGATCTTCGACCTGGACCCTCCCAACGAGGAGTTTGCGCCGGTGCGGGAGGCAGCCCGGACCCTGCGGGAGCTCCTCCAGCGGCTCGAGCTGCGCTCCTTCCCGATGCTCACGGGCTCCCGGGGCCTGCACGTGGTCGTGCCCCTGGACGGCACC
>JAFGFV010000507.1 GCA_016930895.1 Spirochaetales bacterium
GAAGATGAGCACCGGCTTGGTCCGGTGCTCGTGCAGGTCCGCGTTGAGCCACAACAGCTGCTCCTCCTCGAGACGGCCGTGGGGCTTCCCGGGCACCACGGAGTTCAGGATCACGAAATGGTGGCCACCCTGCTCGAAAGAGTAGTATCCCGAGGAGCCGCCCTGCGGGGCCGACTCCGAGGCCTTTCTGAGACTGGGCAGGTGGTCGTGGTTGCCGAGTACGGTGTGCACCGGAACCTGCAGTCCTTCGAACAGCTCGAACACGGCTCGGTAGTTGCCCTTGTCTCCTTCCTCGAACAGGTCCCCGCCCAGTACGATCAGGTCGGGCTTCGGGGCCTGGCGCTTGATCTCGCCGACGGCCTTCCTGAGATTCCCGTACGGACTGACTCCGTTGACCTGCTTGTCGAGTCTGGAGGGGAGATGAAAATCGGAGATGTGAAGGATGCGCATTGCCAGCCTCTCTTCTGCTGTGCTTCTGTACCGCAGTCAATGGCAGCATAGCCAGTTCTCGAGGCTCCGGCAATCCCTCCTCCCCCCCCGGCCGCCCGTCGCTCCGGCCCGCTCCCTCCGTCCCGCCTCTTGCCCTCCGACGCACGCGCAGTGTAGTTTCTGCTGGAACCCGCGACGAACACGATTCAAGGAGGCGCTGCAGCATGAGCCTGGACTTCAAGCAGCTGAACCCCCATGCCTGCCGGAGCTATCTGGTCGGCAGGGAGGGCGCCGATGAGGTGGTTCTGATCGACCCGGTGCTCGACCACCTCGACGACTACCGGGAGCTCCTCGACAGGAAGGGACTGACCCTGACCCGGGTATTGGACACCCACACCCATGCGGACCACATCTCCGGGGCCGCGGCCCTCAAGGACATGCTGGACTGCCCGTACGTCATGCACGAGGCGGCCCCGGCGCACTGCGCGGAAACCCGGGTGGCCGACGGGGACACTCTCGAGCTGCTGGGGGAGGAAGTCCGGATCCTGCACACCCCGGGCCACACCAAGGATTCGATTTCCCTGGTGTTCCCCCAGTGGGTGTTCACCGGGGACGCCCTGTTCCTGGACGACGGGGGGGCCGGCCGGGACGATCTGCCGGGCGGAGACCCCGGCGAGCACTGGGAGAGCCTGCGGAAGCTCGAGAGGCTCCCTGAGGAGCTCCTGGTCCTGCCCGCGCACGACTACCGGGCGCGCCAGCCCTCGAGCCTGGGGCGCCAAAAAACGACCAACCCCCACCTGAAGCCCCGCACCCGGCAGGAGTTCGTGAGGTATCTCGAGGACCTGCGCCTGGGACCCGCCGACTGGATGAAGGACGTTCTGAAGGCCAACTACGCCTGCGCCCGGGACCCCAAGGCCGCCTGGATTCCGCTGGATGCCCCGGCCTGCGAGGTCAAGGGAACCCTGGGCGCCGGGGTCAACGAGATAGAGGTGGCCACGATCACAGTGCGGGAGCTGAAGGCGCGGCTCAAGGGGCCGCGTGAGGCCGGAGAGAAGCCGCTGCTTCTGGACGTGCGGGAAGAGCACGAGCTGCACGGCGAGCTGGGCCACCTCGACGGGATCGTGCACATTCCCATCGGGCACCTCGCGCACCGCCTGGAGGAGGTGGAGACGCTCGGGGAGCGTGAGATAGTCACGGTCTGCCGCTCCGGTGCCCGGGCGCACACGGCCGCGCAGATCCTGCGTCAGGCGGGCTTCCCGCGGGTGAGTGTCCTTGAGGGCGGGATGATCGCCTGGAAGCTCCAGTGGCCGTGAGGCGTGAGAAGCGGCGCTGCCCCCCGGAGACGGAGCCGGGATGAAGCAGCGCGGCGGGCTCTCCTTGCGCCGCTTCGCGCCAGGGGATCTGCCCGGGCTCGTGGTTTGCTGGAACGAGGTTTTCGCCGGCAAGCGCAACGCCTGCCCGGTCACGGAAGAGCTGTTCCACCGCCGGGTGGTGGAACAGCGGGCCTTCGACCCCGAGGGGCTCGTTCTGGCTGTCGCGCCGGGAGGCGAGGTGGCGGGCTTTGCGCACGCCGTGCGTCCGGCGCCGGCACCGGAGTTCATCTACACTCGGGAGCGCTGCAACGGCAGCGGGAACCTGGCGGTGCTGGCGGTCCTTCCCGAGTGGCAGGGACGCGGAGTCGGCGGCGCCCTCCTGGAGCGGGCGGAAGGGTACCTGCGGCGCTTCGCGGCGATCGGTCCGGTGATCTACGCCGGGGACTACTACGTCGCGTTGTACCACACCCTCGAGGGGCCGCGGCAGCCCTTCTGGGGAGACACGGAGGTGATCGGCATCACGGCGCAGGATCGGGCGCTGCTGGATCTGCTGCGCTCTCGCGGGTATGTGCCGGCGGAGCTTCCGGGGGAGGAGGTGGCCATGGTGGCCGCACTGGGGCCGCGGGACCCGCCGCCGCGGCCGGACCTCGAGGCCCTGGGTCTGGCGGAGGTGGTGGTGACCGAGAACGCACCCTGGCAAGGCCGCATCGCCTGGTACCCGCCGGGGGAGCCGCCGGGCTACCACTACGGCCGCTTCGGCCCGTACCGCCACTATGCCCTGGCCCTGGCCAGAGGAGAGGCAATCACCTCGCACCTGGAGTGGTACCCGATGACTGAGCCCGGACGGGTGGCGCTGTGGGACTTCCGGGTCGCCGAGGAGGACCGCGGCCACGGCCTGGGCAGCTACCTGCTCGATCGGGCCCTGCTGCGGATGTGGGAGCAGGGCTACCGCACCGTGGAGCTCCATACCAACACCCACAACAACGCCCAGGCGTTCGAGATGTACCGCCGGCGGGGCTTCGCGGTGGCGGTGCGCTGGTTGCGCTTTCAGAAGCCCACCTCCTGAGCCGGCAGGCCGGGCCGGGCTGCTCAGGCTGCCCGGCACCCCGGCAGCGGGGCGCACCCCGGCAGCGGGGCGCGTTCAGGGGTCGGGGTGTGGCTCGGCCAGGGCGTTCGCGATCCTCTGAAGGGCGTCCTCGAGAGTGGCGCGGGGACAGGCCAGGTTGATGCGCTGGAAGCCCTCCCCGCCGGTGCCGAAGATGGGGCCGTCGTCGAGCCACACCCGGGCGCGGCGCAGGATCCGTTCCTTGAGCTCCCCGTCGGCGAAGCCCAGGGGCCGCAGGTCTACCCAGGCCAGGTAGGTCCCTTCCAGGGGGGTCACCCGGGCAGCGGGCAAGCGCTCCTCCAGGAAGCCCCGGAGGGAGGCGTAGTTGCCCTCCAGGTACCGCAGAAGCGCCTCGAGCCAGGGCTCGCCGTGGCGGTAGGCCGCTTCGGTGGCCACGGTGCTGAAGGCGTTGGCCAGGCCCGTCCAAAGGCTATCCCGGACCTCCTCGAGACGGCGGCGCAGCTCCGAGTCGGCGGCGACGGCCAGCGAGCCGCCCAGGCCCGCCAGGTTGAAGGTCTTGGTGGCCGAGGTGAGGGTCACGGTGATGCGGGCTGCTTCCGCAGACAATGAAGCCGTGGGGGTGTGGCGGCTGCCCTTGAGGACCAGGTCATGGTGGATCTCGTCGGAGAGGATAGTCACCCCGCGGCGCCTACAGATCTTGACGAGCTGCAGGAGCTCCTCGGGGCGCCAGACGCGCCCGACCGGATTGTGGGGGCTGCACAGCACGAGCAAACGCGTGCTCTCGTCCAGAAGCCGCTCCAATCCCTCGAGGTCCATGCGATAGCTGCCTTTCTCCAGAACCAGAGGGTTCTCGGCCACCTGGCGCCCGTTGGACTCGACGCAGGAGCGGAACGGGAAGTACACAGGCGGCTGGAGCACCACCCGGTCGCCCGGAAGGGTGTAGGCCAGGATCGCCAGGCTGACGGTCGGGACCACCCCCGGGCAGCTGAGCATCCACTCTCGGGGCACCTGCCAGCCGTGGCGCCGCCGCATCCAGTCGGCGATCGCTTCGAAGTAGCTGTCCGGCTCCAGGGTGTAGCCGAACACGCCGTGCTCGGCCCGGCGCCGTACGGCTTCGATCACGGGCTCCGGGGCCGGGAAGTCCATGTCCGCGACCCAGAGGGGCAGGAGCGGGCCGTCGGCGCCTGGGTCCAGGCCCGTGAAGCGCTCCTGGAAGTCCCACTTGAGGGAGTCGGTGCCGCGGCGTTCCACGATTCGGTCGAAGTCCGTTGCCACGGCAGTAGAGTACGGGCAAACCCGGGAGGTATCAAGGGCGAGCTGGCACGGGCACGCGTCTCGGCGGGCACGCGCCTCGGCGGGCACGCACTGCCGCAGGTACGGGTTGCCGCGAGGGCGTTGCTCCCCCCGGCCCGAACGGGTAGGATGGGCCTCGTGATCGACATCCACACCCACGCCTATCCAGGCCCCCTGGCCGAAAAGGCCGCCGCCCGGGTCCGGCAGCACGGCGTCGAGCCGGTCATGGACGCCACGGTCGAGGCGCTGCTCGCCTCGATGGAGGAGAAC
>JAFGFV010000508.1 GCA_016930895.1 Spirochaetales bacterium
AGTTGGTGTAGCCGGTGAGGACGTACCCGCCGTCGACCGTCAAAGCGACCGAGATCCCCCAGTCCGTGCCGTCGCCGCCGAAACTCTTGCTCCACTGCTCCCTGCCGTCGGCGTCCGTCTTGACCAGCCAGGCCTGCTCCCAGAGACCCGAGGACCGCGTCATTCCCGCCAGAATGCAGCCGCCGTCAGCCGTCTTCTGGATTGCCTCCCACTGATCCCAAGCCCCACCGCCATAGAGCTCCTCCCACTGCTTCTCGCCGCTTCCGTCCGTCTTGATCAGCCATCCGGAGAAGTCCCCGTACCATTTGTGGCCTGCGAGGACGTAGCCTCCGTCGGATTCTGTCGCGACAGCCGTGGCACCGTCAGGAGTATCGAAATCCCCTCCGAAGGATTCGGCCCACTGCTCGATCCCGTCTGCATCGGTCCTGATGAGGTAGGCGTCTGTATCCGTCGTCGAGTTCGCCGTCACTCCGGCAATGACGAAGCCCTGGTCAGGGGTCTGGCGAACGCAGCGCCCGCTGTCGTAGATGCTGGGCCCGTAGGTGCGGGACCACTGCTCGATCCCGTCAGCGTCCGTCTTCAGCAGCCAGACGTCGCATGGGCTGGCGCCGAGAGAGTCCGTTTCGCCGGCGATCACGTACCCGCCGTCGGTCGTGGTCTCCACGCACCAGCCTCGGTCGTCACCGGCGCCGCCGAACGGGTAGCTCCACTGCTCTACCCCCGAGGCGTCGGTCTTGATCAGCCAGGCGTCGAAGTCTCCGGATCCAAGAGGCTCGCGCTCCGTGTACCCGACGATGATGTAGCCCCCGTCGGCGACCTGTCGAACGCAGCAGCCGCGGTCATCGCCACCGCCCCCGAAGGTCTTGCTCCAGAGCTCCTCGCCTTCCGAGTCCGTGTCGAGCAGCCATACGTCGTAGTCGCCGGACCCGAAGGGTTCCCTTTCGGTGTATCCTGCGATCACGAAACCCTCGTCGTCAGCCTGGAGGATGGAGAGACCCGCGTCGTCACCCGCGCCTCCGAGCTGGTTCGTCCAGGTCACGCTGGTGTCGGGAGGCTCGGGCTCCGGCAGCTCCGCCGGGTTGAACAGGTCGAAGTAGCCGCAGCTCAGCAGGGCCAACAGGGCGAACACGGCGAACCCGGCAGGGACCGCCACAGTGGGGATCCCGGGGTGCGGAACGACCCTGGAACTTCGCCGCGGGGCGGTCACCGCGGCACCTCGATTCCCCCTCTTGTGATTCGCCTGCTCAGGGCCGACGGCGACAGTCCCAGGAGACGAGCGGCCAGGTTCTGGTTGCCCCCGGTTCTGCGCAAGGCTTCGGCGACAAGGGTCTTCTCGATATCCTTCAGAGTCGGGAAGGGTCCGGACAGGGAGATTCGCGGCGCACCCGAGACCGCAGCCGCGAGATCCGCCCCGCCGGACTCGGCACCGGCACGAAGGTAATCCACAAAATAGGTCAACGGCACCTCGCTCGACTCGCTCCGGGCCAGGGCGTTCTCGATCATGTTCTTCAGCTCCCGCACGTTGCCGGGGAAAGAATAGGTCCCCAGCATCGGAGCGAGCCCCGCTGGAATCGAGGGCCTGCGAATGCCGAGGGCCCTGCAGGTCTTGGCGACGAAATGGTCGATGAGGAGGGGCAGGTCTTCCAGCCGCTCCCGCAGCGCCGGGATATGGACGACGTGGGTCAGCCGGAAGAACAAGTCCTCCCGGAAGGTCCCCTCCTCCAGCTTTTTCTGTAGATCGGAATTCGTGGCGATGATGACTCGGGCGTCGGATCGTTTCAGCTGGTCCGTACCCAGGGGGCGGTACTCCTTCTCCTCGATGAAGCGCAGCAGCTTGACCTGCGAAGCGAGGGACAGGTCGCCGATCTCATCCAGAAAGAGGGTGCCGGCGGCCGCCTGCTCCACCAGCCCTCTCCTCGCGGACTCCGCATCGGTGAACGCCCCTCTGGCGTGACCGAAAAGGGTGTCCGTGAACATGGCATCGTCGAGCCCGGCGACGTTTTCGCAGACGAACTTGCCGTTCCGTCCGCTGAGCCGGTGGATGGCTCTGGCGGCCAGCTCCTTTCCCACGCCGCTTTCTCCCGTAACGAGGACGGGATGGGAGCTGGCGGCGAACGCTTCGATGCGGCGGAACACCGAGAGCATCGCCTGACTGCCGGTGATGATCTCCTCGAAGGCCTCCGGGTGTTTGATCCGGCCGGGATCCCCTGGGGGGTCCAAGGGAGGGGCCTTCCCTCCCATCGCCTTGCCCGCGATGGCGTACGTCGATCCCCTGTCCGCCGCGGAGACCAGTTCCTGGAGCTTCGCCCGGGCGACCTCCAGCTTTCTCTTCTCACAGACCAGCTCCCTGTTCACGGCTTCGAGCTTCCGGTTGGCCGCCAGGCTGGCCAGCAGTGCGCTCCTGTCCCGCTGGAGAAGGATCAGGCGAAGCACGTGGATCGAGAGGACGGCCCCGGCAAAGCCCAGCGTGGGGGCGGCGAGCGCTGGAACGCTCCCCGCGGCCACGAACAGGGAGAAGTGCACCAGGTAGAACAACACATACAGCCCCATGCAGCTCAAGGAGAACCACGGCCCCGGGAGGGCGGCGGCGCTCAGCCAGAGCGCAGCGGCAAACCCCAGGGCGATCGCCGCGGAGACGAGGAGCGTCTGGTCATGAAGCACAGCACCGGTCAGTACGCTGTTGATCACGCTCATGTGCAGGCCGCTCAGCACGTACACGCTTTCGAAGATGCCGGTCCCGTAGTCCCGGGTCGCGCTGGAGACGTCCGAGACGATTACCAGGGAGCCATCCACAAGATCGTACAGTTGAGAAGCCCCCTGGGGGTCGTTCGCGGCGGCCAGTACCTTGTGCACAGGGTAGTGACGGAATGAGTCTCCCCAGGGACCGGGGAAGTTGACGATGATCCTTCCTTGCCGGTCGATTGGGATCGTGACGTCTTCGAAGGTGTCGTCGCGGACCCGGGCGTTGCGCAGGATGACGTACCTGCCGAAGGAGACCTCGACGTCCTGTTGCGCGACCTCGTAGAACTCGACCAGCGCGCGCAGCGACAGGGCTGGCACGAAACCTTGCTGGTAGCTGTACACCAGGTTCACTCGCCGGGTGACGCCGTCCCGATCGGGACGGACGTTGATGTGCCCCAGCCCTCCGGCCAGCTCGCTCAGTTCGAGGAACGGAGCGGCAAGGCGGGCGGCTTCGGGCGGCTCTCCGCCCCGAACGATCCCCGGCCTCACGAGCACTGAGCTTCCCAGGTCGTCGTACTCGCCTTGCGTCCGAACGGCGGCTTCGGAGCTTCCGGGTTCGAGCGGATAGACCAGCACCGGAAAGACGACGGGATGCGGCCCGCTGGCAGCTCGCAACAGCAGCTCGTCGTCCTCCCAAGAGCCCCGGTCCTGGACCAGGACGTCGCAGGCTATCACCCGGGGGCTCGCATCCTGGAGGACGCCGATGACCTGGCCGAAGACGCCTGCGTCTCCGCGCCGGAGCCCCAGGGCCTCCCGTCCCGTGTCGTTCAGCATCACGGGTATCAAGTGGGGGGAGATCGCCTGGGTGCCGAGGAGCCGATACCTGAGCTTGAAGTGCTGGTCCCGAAAACGGTTGT
Organism: Spirochaetales bacterium; assembly: GCA_016930895.1. Next base: position 3,600 of record JAFGFV010000508.1, read on the forward strand.
TCCAGTGGACGAACGCCTCAGGAAAGCAGGAGAACGCCAGGAAGGCCAGGAGGAAGGAGCCCGCGGTCAGGAGCGCGGCCGTTCGCGAACGCGGTGCCCTAATGGCGGAGGCGAATCGTCTTGACATAGACTCGACTCGTGGCCACCGCCAGACCGTGCACCTGTTCCTCACCGTTGACCCCCCGGAAGTCCCCGGCCAGCGCAAGGGGTTTTTCCGCCTTGCCGGACAAGCGGCTGTTCTCGTTGAGGATGCGCTTGATCTCGTCGAGGACCTCGTGCTTGGCTGCCGCGGCCACCGAGCCTTCGGGGTGCTCGCGCCGCTGCAGGTATCGCCGGGTTGCCGCTTCGAGATCGGCCAGTCGACCCGGGGACGCGATCAGGTAGAAGGTCTCGACGCCACGGTTCTGGTCGAGGTAGTACCAGCTGTCGGAGCCCGGAAGGCTGTATCCACTGCCGATCGGCGGCTCCTCCTGCCGGAATTCCAGGCTCTCGGGGAAGAGGAGGAACAGCCTGCGCTGCGAATCGTGCAGAAACACGTAGAAGCAGCACGGGGTCTCCGGCCTCAAGGTGATCCTGAAACGGTCCCCGGACCTCAGGTTCAGGACATTCCGGTTGTAGTCAACCGCGCTGTTGACGTGGCTGGCGTTCTGGACCGTGAGCGCCCAGCTGAAGCGGATGACCCGCTCTTCCTGACCCGCTAGGGTAGGGGCCGCGAGGGCGAGGAAAACTGCCGTCAGGAGGGTGGCTCTCGCTGCCTTGCTGCTCAGACTCACCGTCTGTTCGCTCCAGCCTTCCGAATCTCAGAACCTGAACACGACCGAAATCTCCGGCGACAGACCGGTCAGACAGCTGTTGTCGAAGAATATGGCTGCGAACCTGCCCTGTGCGTTGAGGTGGAAATGTTCGGTCAGGCGCAGCCCGAGCCCGAGGGTCGCGGCGAGGAACGGTTTGGTCACTGTCAGCGGCGCCTTGTCGAAGTTGAAACCCGCTATGTTGTTGATGGCCACACCGAGAGCCACTTCTCCGATCAGACGGACCCGCCCCGCAGAGCGGCCCGAGATTCGCAGATTGCCGGCGATGGGGAACGCCTCAATCCCATACTGGAACGGGCTCTGAGGATTGGCTTCCGCGCGGAAGTACCCGCTCAGCAACCCGGCAGCGGCTTCGCCCCAGTTCAGCCGCAGGTTGTAGTCTAGCTGAATGAAAATGCAGCCCGGCGCCCACCCGGTCAGCATCTCGGCTGCGGCACCGACGGGGACGAGCCACCAGAGACCGACCGCCGTGGACAAGTAGCCGCGCCGAGGTTCTGCGGGTGGCTCCCCGAGGATTCCCTCGGGGAGCTCGCCACCCGACTTCC